>JANOGJ010000621.1:0-1686 GCA_031405995.1 Acidobacteriota bacterium | reverse complement strand
ACGCCACGCTGCTTCGGCGGCAGCGGATCATTCTCGGACGGATGGGCGGCTAGAACATTCGTCGCGCGCCCACCCACCGGGCGCGCCAGTAGGGCGCGTCGAAGCGATCGACTCGGACCGATCCGCCGGAGCCGGGCGCATGCACGAACTCGCCGAGGACGGGCGCGCCGAGCGCGATGCCGACGTGCGTGGCCGTGCCCGATTCAAGGCCCGCCGGTGTGGTCGCGAAGAAGAGGACGTCGCCAGCCTGAATGCGATCGAAGTCAATCGGATGGCCCGCGCCGAACTGTTCGCCGACCGTCCGCGGCAGGGCCAGCTGTTGCTGGTTGAAGACGTAGCGGACCAGGCCGCTGCAGTCGAGTCCGCCCCTCGGGTCCTGGCCGCCGAGCCGATACCTCGTGCCGCGAAGTGAGAGCGCGACCTCGACCACGGCGTCCACGCCGGCCGCCGGGCGCGACGCGGGAGCGGTGGGACCGAAGACGGACGCGCGTGGAGCCGCGGGAAAGGGCGACGGCCGGCTGTTCGCGGCTGTGGTCGCGCAGGCCGATCCCGCAGTGCCCGCGGCGGCGACCAGCAGGCCCACCAGCACACGGGCCGTTCGTTGAGCGACCATCTACTTATGGGTATCGGCGCGAGCCCGCCGCGGTTGCAGGGCGCCTAAGAATGCGGTCGCGCTAACCCTCTGACAACATGAGTGTTACGCCCGCGGTTTCTTGACAAGGTGCTGACAATCTAGTGAGAATGGCACACGCGGTATGGAACAGACGCTCCTGCTGAACGCGACCTACGAGCCGCTGCGCGTTGTCCATTGGCAGAAGGCCATCACGCTATGGTGCCAGGGCAAAGTGGAGATCGTCGCGGAGTACGACCGCGAGGTGCGGTCCGTGACGTTCAGTATCCGACTGCCGTCGGTGATCCGTTTGCTGCGGCGGATCCGCATCCGGCGGACCGTGGAGTACGTCCCGTTCTCGCGCGCGAACATCTACGCGCGCGATCACCATGCTTGCCAGTACTGCGGTGATCGATACTCCACGAGCGAGTTGACATTCGATCACGTCGTGCCGGTCGCGCAGGGCGGCCGGAAGGACTGGGAGAACATCGTTTCCTGCTGTATCACGTGCAATCGACGCAAGGGCGGCCGCACGCCGGAGCAAGCCGGGATGCGACTGATTCGGCACCCGCGCCGGCCCGACCGCGTGCCAGCAGTCCGGGTGACGTTCGGGCTGCGCAACGCGCCTGAGAGCTGGCGCGACTACCACTACTGGAACGTCGAACTCGACGACGCGTAAGAGGGCGTCGTGCCGCACGTCATTTCATCGGTCCGTCCTGGCTGGGTTGTTCCCGGTGCGAGGGTGACCGTGGAAGGCACGCACCTGCCGGTCCCGGCCGACGGCCCGCCGCACGTCCTGGTCGGCGCGCTCGATGCGCATGTCATCGGCGCCTCCCACCGGTCGCTCCGGATCATCGTGCCGGCCGAGGCCACGGGCGGCACGACGGCCATTCGGATCGACGAGCTGCCGGGCGAGTCGGCGTTCATCGAAGTGGCGCGGCCGCTCTCGACCGGTCTGCACCAGGTGGACAGCCCGGCCTTTGACGGCGCCGGCCGTCTCTGGGTGACGCACAGCGGCGGACGAGGCGCCAAAGTTCCGGTGCCGCTATACCGAATCGGCCGCGACGGCACCCGCG
>JANOGJ010000620.1:0-5836 GCA_031405995.1 Acidobacteriota bacterium | reverse complement strand
GTACACCACGACCGCCCCACCGCCGCCGCCGGGCCTTTCAAACTTGGTCGGTACTCTTTTTTCTGCAAAAACGCGCCCCCACCTCCTTACAGTTCTGTGCCGCCTGATCAGCCCGTCCTCGATCCAGAAGTGCGAGTACCCCGCGTCCTGTGCGCTCGTCCATTCGGCTCGCACCCAGCCCCATCCGGTTTCCATGCCCGCGATCCGAGAGACGTCCACGCGATGACGCGCGGCCAGCTCGACCGCCCAGCGGCCGACGACACCGCTCTTGCCTTCGTAGACGCCGTCGTCTTCGTCGAACACGTACTCGACCACGCAGTGCGGGTGGTACAAGGCCGCCAGCGCGTCGAGGTCGCCGCGGTTCAGCGCTCCGTAGAACCCGCGCACGACGTCCATGGGATCGGCTGGGGCCATGCGCGTATCAGCCGATGGCGAGCGTGGCGTGCGCGTTGAAGTCGAGGGGCGACGACTCGCCGCGCTCGAGCCGGCGCAGGCCCGCCGCGGCGATCATCGCGGCGTTGTCGGTGGCCAGCGCGAGCGACGGCACGAAGACCGGCATGCCCTCGCGACGGCCGCGCTCGAGGGCGTCGCGCCGGAGACGGCTGTTGGCGGACACGCCGCCCGCGATGCCGATGCTGCGCGCGCCGAGCCAGGCCGCCGCTTCAAACGTCCGGTTGACGAGCGTGTCGACGACGACGCGCTGGAAGCTGGCGCAGAAGTCGGCGACCTCGGCGGGACTCAACGGCCCCGCGTCGGTCGGCACGGCGGACCCCGTCGCGACGACCACGCCGCGTTGCTGCAAGTGGCGCACGGCTGCGGTCTTGAGCCCGGAGAAGCTGAACTCCCCCAGGTGCGCCTGCGCGCGAGGCAGCGAGGGGCGCACCAGGTCGGGCGGCGCTTCATTGCGATCCGCGTGGGTGAATCGCGGCGCCGGCAAGTCGACCGCGTCGTCGCGGCCTTCGCGCGCGAGCCGGTCGATCGCCGGTCCTCCGGGATAGCCGAGGCCAAGTACCTTCGCGACCTTGTCGAAGGCCTCGCCGGCCGCGTCGTCGCGCGTCCGTCCCACCAGGCGGTACACGCCCGGCTCCGGCACGACGTACAAACTGGTGTGGCCGCCCGACACGACCAGGATGATCGCAGGCAGCGGAATGGCGCCGTGCTCCAGAAAGATCGATTCGATGTGGCCCGCCAGATGGTGCACCGCCACGATCGGTTTCGCGAGCGCGGCCGCGGCGGCCTTCGCGAACGACACGCCGGCGAGGAGCGATCCGACAAGTCCAGGCCCCTCGGTGACCGCCAGGGCATCCAGGTCTTTCCAGCCCACGCCCGCGTCGGCGAGCGCCCGATCGACGACCCCGCAGATGTCGCGCACGTGCTGCCGCGACGCGATCTCGGGCACGACCCCACCCCACTCGCGGTGGATCTCGACCTGCGACGCGATGACGTTCGACGCCACGCGCCACGGACGCACGGGGTCGCCGGTCGTGACGACGACGGCGGCGGCCGTCTCATCGCAGGACGTCTCGATGCCGAGGACGGTCATGGCGTGGAGGACGCGATCGGCGGCGCGGCAAACAGCGCGCGCAGGCTCTCGTGGTACGGGGCACGGGCGATCCCGCGCTCGGTGATGATCCCCGCAATCAACGCGTGCGGCGTGACGTCGAACGCCGGGTTCCAGACGGAGGCGCCGTCCGGCGTGAGCCGAACCGGCCCGAGATGCGTCATCTCGCGCGCGTTGCGCTGCTCGATCGGAATCCGGTCGCCGTCGGGCGTGGCGAGGTCGACGGTCGAAAGCGGCGCCGCCACGTAAAACGGAATCCCGTGCGCCTTCGCCATGGTCGCGACCGTGTAGGTGCCGATCTTGTTCGCGACGTCGCCGTTCGCGGCGATGCGGTCCGCCCCCACGACCACCATGTCGATGCCGCCCTGCCGCATGAGCGGGCCCGCCATGCTTTCGGTGATGACCGTGGTCGGCACATGGTCACGCACCAGCTCCCAGGCGGTCAGCCGCGCGCCCTGCAGGAACGGGCGTGTCTCGTCAGCGAACACCTGGACGACTTTGCCCTGCTCGGCGGCCGCGCGGATCACGCCGAGCGCCGTCCCGTACCCGGCGGTGGCGAGCGCGCCCGCGTTGCAATGCGTGAGGATGCGCGCGCCGGCCGGCACGACGGCCGCCCCAACACGGCCCATGGTCCGGCAGCTCTGCAGATCCTCGTCGTGAATCGCGTTCGATTCCCGATCGAGCCGGTCACGCAGCTCGCCGGCCGACTCGCCCGCGAGCGCGCCGGCGGTAAACGCGCGCTTCATGCGGTCGATGGCCCAGAACAAGTTGACGGCGGTCGGACGCGTGCCGGCCATCAGGTCGCACACCTTGTTGAACTCGACCGCGAACTGCTTCGTGCCCAGCGCCTTGCTGCGGCGCATGCCGAGCGCGATGCCCATCGCCGCCGCGACGCCAATGGCCGGCGCGCCCCGGATGACCATCGTCTTGATGGCCCGCGCCACTTCCTGGGCGGTCTTGCAGCGGACGTACTTTTCCTCGGCGGGCAGCTTGCGCTGGTCGATCATGACGACGGCGTCGGACTCGCGCGCGATGGTCGGCAGCATCGCCTAGCGCTCGAGCAGGCGGCCGTCGAACGGCAGCGGAAGGAGGTCACGCATCTGGAGGCGGGCGGTCACCGCGGTGAGGTTAGCCATCACCACCGGAATATCACCGCAATACTCCCAGAGCAACTGGCGGCAAGGCCCGCAGGGCGGCGTCGGCGTGTCCGTGTCGGCGACGACGGCGATCATGGTGAATTCACGGTCGCCGTCGGAGAGCGCCTTGAACAGCGCGACGCGCTCGGCGCACATCGTCAAGCCGTAGGACGCGTTCTCGACGTTGCAGCCGCCGACAATGCGGCCGCTCCTCGTCAGCAGGGCCGCGCCCACCTTGAACGACGAGTAGGTGGCGATGGCCCGTTCGCGGGCGGCGCGGGCGGCGACGACCAGGGCGTCAGAGTCGCTCAATGATTCCCTCCAAGAGGGCGATGAACTGACCGCGGACGCGGCCGGTCGTCTCGATGACTTCCTCTTCCGAGAGCGGCTGCGGCAGGATGCCGGCCGCCATGTTCGAGATGCACGAGATGCCGAGCACCTCGACCCCCATGTGCCGGGCCACGATGGCCTCAGGCACCGTGGACATGCCGACGGCGTCGGCGCCGAGGGCCCGAAACGCGCGGATTTCCGCCGGTGTCTCGTAGCTCGGGCCCGTCACGGCGATATACACGCCGTGCTCGATCGGCAACCCGATGGCGCGCGCCGACTCGTCAGCGAGCCCGCGGAGCCGCCGCGAATACACCTCGGACATGTCGGGAAAGCGGCGGCCGAACCGGTCGTCATTCGTCCCGATCAGCGGGTTCGTCCCCAGCAGGTTGATGTGGTCGTCCATGATCATCAACGCGCCCTGGCCGAAGCGGGTGTTGATGCCCCCGGCGGCGTTGGTGACCATGAGCGTCTTGACGCCCAGGCGTCCCAGCACGCGCACGGCGAACGTGACGGCACCGAGGTCGTGCCCCTCGTAGAAATGCGCGCGGCCCGACAGCGCGAGCACGCGCCGGCCCCGCGAGGTCCCGGCGATGAGCTTCCCCGCATGGCCGACCACCCGCGAGGCGGGCCAGTGCGGAAGGGACTCGTACGGCATCACTTGCGGGTCGCCCAGGCTCTCGCCGAACGATCCAAGGCCGGATCCGAGCACGACGGCGACGTCTGGCGGCGGCCCGATGCGGGATCGCACGGCGTCGGCGGCTTCCGAGACGCGATCGAAGTAGTCGCGCATCATCGCTCAGCCGACTAGAACAGCATGGCGGCAATGCACGCCGACACGAAGTTCGCCAGCGTGCCGGCAATCATCGCCCGCAGGCCCAACCGCGCCAGGTCGGATCGCCGCTCGGGCACGAGCGCGCCGATGCCGCCGATCTGAATCCCGATCGAGGCGAAGTTGGCGAACCCGCACAACGCGAAGGTTGCCACGGTGAAGGACCGCGGATCGAGCGAGTCCTTCAGCGGGCCGAGCTGGGAGAACGCGATGAACTCGTTGAGAACCATGCGCGTGCCGAGGAGATTGCCGATGACCCCCGAGTCCGCCCAGGTCACGCCGAGCGACCAGGCGACGGGCGCGAAGACCCAGCCGAAGACTTTCTGCAGGTTGAGGTCGGGCAGGCCCACCCATCCACCCATGCCGCCGAGGATCGCGTTCGTGAGCGCGATCAGCGCGACGAACGACACGAGCATGGCGATGACGTTCAGCGTGAGGTGCAGTCCCTCGGAGGTCCCCCGCCCCGCCGCGTCGATCACGTTGACGTCGGTGCTCTTCATCTCCAGGCGGACCGTGCCCATCGTCTCGGGCACCTCCGTCTCGGGCACGATCATCTTGGACAGCATCAACGTGCCCGGCGCGGTCATGATGACGGCCGTGAGGAGGTGGCGCGGCTCGATGCCGAACGCGATGTAGGCGGCCATGATGCCGCCCGAGATGTGGGCCATGCCGGACGTCATGACCGTCATCAGCTCGGAATTGGTCAAGCGCGCCAGGTAGGGTCGAATCGTGAGCGGCGCCTCCGTCTGACCCATGAAGACGGACGCCGCCACGTTCAGCGACTCGGCTCCGCTCGCGCCCATGACGCGGTTCATCACGGCGGCAAAGAGCCGGACGATGATCTGCATCACGCCGAAGTAGTAGAGGATCGCGAAGAGCGCGGCGACGAAAATAATCGTCGGCAGGACGTGCGTGGCGATGATCACGCTGTAGCGCGCGCCCTCGGCGCCCAGCACGCCGGTCATCAGCCGGCCCCACACCTCCTGGTTGCCGAGCGGGCCGAAGACGAACGACGTGCCGGCCGACGCGTAGCTGAGCAGCATGCGAATCTGGTCGCCGAGCACCTCGAACGTGCGCCGGCCGATGTCCGTCTTGAGCACGACGAGCGCGAACACGAACTGGAGGCCGAAGCCCCAGGCGATCGTGCGCAACTTGATGGCGCGCCGGTTAGTCGAAATCGCGTAGGCAATGAGGCCGATCAACACCAGCCCCACGACCGGTTGCAGCGTGCTCATGCAGTCCTCCCGCCAACGGTTTCCAGAATGAGCGGCTCGGCCGGCCGCGCGTGATCGCCGATCTCGACGGCCTCCGCCAGGATCTTCCGCGCCGCCACGAGCCGCGCGTCCTCATCGTAGGCGAGCGCGAGGACGGCGTCACCGGCCTTCACCGCCGTGCCCACCGGAATGAGCACGTCGATGCCGACGGCGGGGTTCACCGCGGCGTCCACGCGGTCGCGGCCGGCGCCAAGCGCCACCGCCGCCCGGCCGACCCCCTCGGCGTCGATGGCGACAACCACCCCGGACCGCCCGGCGGCCACCTCGGCCTTCGCCCGCGCCTTCGGCAACAGGGCGTAATCGTCGATGACCCTCGGATTGCCGCCCTGCGCCTCGACAATCGCGCGGAACTTCTCGAGCCCGGCGCCGCTCGTGAGCGCCTGGCGCACGCGGCGCTCGGCGTCGGCGTCGGACGGCGCCAGGCCGGCGAGCACCAGCATGCGCGCGGCAAACCGCACCGACAGCGTCTCCACATCGGCGGGGCCGCGCCCCTTCAGCGTCTCGATGGACTCGATCACTTCGTTGGCGTTGCCGACCGCGCGGCCCAGCGGCGCGTCCATCGCCGTGATGACGGCCTCGGTGCGCACGCCGTTCCGCTCGGCGATCCCGGCCAGCCAGCCGGCGAGCGCCCGCGCGTCCGCGATCGTCTTCATGAAGGCGCCACGGCCCACTTTCACCGGCGCGACGAGCTGCGTGTCGCTGCCGA
>JANOGJ010000589.1:0-2805 GCA_031405995.1 Acidobacteriota bacterium | reverse complement strand
GGCGCCCGTGGAGCTTCGACGGCGCCTCCGTGTCTCCGTGTCTCCGTGGTGAATGACCTCGTCGTTGGGCCGCCGGGCGAACCGTGGCGCCGTGATGGCCGGTGCGTGGCTCAATTGTGCAGGCGCGGCGTCGGCGGTGCGCGCGCGATGACGGCCGCCTCGTGCGCGGCGATTTCGCCGAGGCGCGCGCGGATCTCCTCCTCGTCGAAGAGACCGACGGCGCGCGCGAGGTCGAGGTACGTCGCGTGGTGGCGGGCCTCCGACGCGAGGAGTCCGCGGTAGAGATTGGCGAGCTCCGCGTCAGGGAGGCGCTCCGCGAGGATCTGCATGCGCTCGCAGCTTCGCGCCTCGATGAGGGCGCAGCAGATGAGAGTGTCGAGCAGGCGCTTCGGTTCGTGGTCGCGGACGATCGACATCAGCTCGGCCGCGTACGGGCTCGGGTCGAGCCGCGCGAACGCGATGCCGCGGCGCTCCATCACAAGGAGCACCTCCTCGAAGTGCGCGAGCTCCTCGCGCGCGAGGGCCGACAGCGGCGTCATGAGCTGCGGGCGGTCCTGGTAGCGGAAGATCAGGTTGATCGCCGTCGAGGCCGCCTTCTTCTCGCAGTGCGCATGGTCGAGGAGGATCACGTCGAGGAGCGCGAGCGCGCGCAGGACCCACGCGGGTTCGGTCGGGGCGGCGAGGGCGAGCTTGGCGGGGGAGTCTAGCCCGGACAATCCACGTGGGCTGCGCGTCTGGCGGGTCTTTCGGGCCGAGGGCTTCGTTGGACCCCTTCCATGAGAAGGCCGATCGATGTCAAGTCTGGCCGGCTCGACGGCCAGCCCGTCCGGTCCGCGGCGTCCGCTCCCTGCGCACGCTTCCATTCGCACTCGTCGAGGGGACGCTGTGGTCCCGGTGCAGGAGGAGCATTCGCGGGAGGAGGGGCGCTGCAATCTTGCGATCGGTCCCGGCTCGCGCCGGACCCAGGGGTCACCGCAGTCAGCCCCCGCTCCGTGCTGGGAGTCGGGCCGTGTTCCGGACGGGCGTGCCGCTCTGCCGCCCATCTCTTCCAAACCGCCTTTCGTCGTCGTCGTCGTGCCGTTGTTTCTCGTCCGGGGCGCTACGCCGCCCTGGTCCTCACCGGTTCGTACACGCTCTGCTTCTTCCAGAGCACGAGCAGCAGCACCGCGAGCTTCCTCGCCACCGCGACCACCGCCCGTTTCTTGCCGTTTCGGCCGCCCTTCGCCGCGAGGCCCAGGCCCCAACTCCGCAGGTCGCTCTGCTTGCCGAAGGGCCCGAGGATGCGGTGCGCGCACTGGACCAGCAGCCGACGCAGCAGCGCGTCGCCGCACTTGCTGATGCGGAGTTGCCGGTCGGTCGCGCCGGACTGCGAGCGCCGCGGGACCAGGCCCACGTACGCGGCGACGTCGCGGGGATCGTCGAACCGCGCGGGATCGCCGACGGTCAGCGCGAAGCACAGCGACGTCACCGGCCCCACGCCGGCGACGGCGCGCAGCCGCGCCGTCGCCGCGTGCTTCGCGCAGAGCTCCTCGATCTCGGCGTCGTACGCGCGGATCGCCTCGGTCACCGCGGCGACCGCCGCGAGCGCCGGCTCGACCGCCGCGGCGAGGTGCGGCGGCAGATCGACCGCCGCCCGCTTCGCGAAGGCCGCCGTCGATCCCGAGGGCAGCCGCTCGCCGAGCGACTTCGCCGTCCCGCGCGCCGCGTTGACGAGAAGCGTCCGTGCGGCCACCGCGGCGTCGCGCATCCGCACCACCGAGAGGTCCGCCTGCGTCGCGCGGTCGCGGACCCACACCGGGCACAGCAGATCCATCGAGCTCGCTCCCATGCGCGCCAGCATCTGCGCGTCCTTCACGTCGCACTTGCGCACGTTCTTGGTCACGGCGTCGAGACGCCGCGCGTCGGCGACCACGACCGCCAGACCGAGCCGCCGACCGAGCGCCGCGATCCAGCCGGAGTGCGTTCCCGTCTCGAGGACGACGCGCGTGCCCGACGGCAGTCCGCGGAACAGCTTCTCCACCGACTTGCGGTCCGTGCCGACCGACGGCAGATCCCGCAGCTCGCCGGTCTGCGCGTCGAGAAGCGAGACCGTCGAGCGCCTGTCGCCGACGTCGAAACCGAGGACGTGCCGAGTAGTCTTCTTCATGCCGGTTCTCCTGGGCGCAAGGCCCGGTATGGACTTGGAAACCCTTGCTGGGTACTTCGTCCGGGGAACCGGCCTTCTCATCCCATCTTGTGAAGACCTGCCGAGGTCGGCACTTCGGGGTCCGCCTCGTCCTCGGCCCGGAATCCTCGGTCAGGACAGTCCTTCGCCGTACGGACCATCATCGAAACGGAGAGTGCCGCGCTGAACGGCTTCGGTGCGTGCCGCACCCGCGCGAACCCTGGCGAGAGCTGCGGGCTACCTGTTCGGGAAGAAGTAGATCCAAAACGCGATGGCGACCGTCGCGGCCGCGACGGCGATGGCCCAGCCGGTCATGCGTCGGCTCGCGCCGAGGCTCTTGTCGATGAGGTCCTCGATCGACTTCTGGTGCGCGGCCTGCGCGGCCTTCAGCGCGTTCACGGTGTCGTCGCGTGCCTTCTCGTAGAGCCGCGCCGCGATCTCGGAGAGTTTCTCGGCCTGCTCCTTCGTGGCGGACGGGAGCGTCCTCAGCACGTCGGGGACGCCCTGGAACTGCTGCTGGATCTCACGCCCGCGCCGCTCCGCCGCCTCCGAGAACCGCCCGAGATAGTTGAGGACCTGGAGCTGCTGTTTCGCTGTCTCGTTGAGCGTGGCGGTCGACTCGAGGAGCTGCTTGTGGACGT
>JANOGJ010000584.1:0-4653 GCA_031405995.1 Acidobacteriota bacterium | reverse complement strand
ACCTGCCGCTGCTGGTTCACCTTGATCGGATACACGCAGAAGTAGCGGCCCTCGTAGGAGTGCTGCGTGATCGCCGCCTGGAAGGCGCCGTGGATGTCCGCCAGCCGCTGGCGCAGGATGTCGCGGAACCGGATCAGGATCGGCAGGCCGATGCCCCGGAGCTGCAGATGATCGACGAGCTGCTTCAGGTCGATCGAGCGCTCGGGGTCCTTGGTCGCGTGGACCCGCACCTGGCCGTTCGGACCAATGGAGAAGTAGCCCTTGCCCCACCGGTCAATCTCGTAGAGCTCGCTCGCGTCCGTGACCGTCCAGGGATCGCCCTGTCGCCACGTTCGGGTCAGGCGGCTCGTCGTGCTCACGCGCAACATCATAAAAGAAAAGTGACGGCGAAGATCGTCTTTCCTATGATAGTGACGCCATGCGCTCTCGGATGCGCGTCCTCGCCGCCGTCATCCTCGCCGCGACGCTGGCGACCGCGTTCTCGACGACGCTCTCCTACCAGCTGAGCTCGGGCCAGGGCAGCCAGCCGCTCGTCTGGCGGCTGGCGTTCCTGAACGGGTCGTTCTGGTTCGGCTGGGCGCTCCTGGCCTGGCCGCTCACGGCGCTCTCGCGGCACCTGCGCATCGACCGCGCGCCCCGGGTGGCCGTCCCAGCGCACATCCTCGCCCTCATCGCCGCCGCCTGCCTGCACGTCGCCGTGCAGACCGCGTCCCAGGTGGTCGTCCTGCGGGCGCGCATCGCCGACATGGCCCTCAAGGAGGGCTACGCGCCGGACCGCCTCGCGTCGCTCGACTGGCTCGGGCAGTGGCGGACGATCTACCCCGGCAGCATGACCCAGCTGATCGACTGGGAGCTGGCCACGGGCGTCGGCATCATCGCCATCGCGCACGCCTTCTTCTACTACCGGGAAACCCAGCGCCGGGCGCTCGAAACCGCCCAGCTCGAGACCCGCCTCGTCGATGCCCAGCTCCGGGCCCTCCAGAGCCAGCTCCATCCCCACTTCCTCTTCAATACCCTCCACGCGATCTCGGCCCTGATGCACCGCGACGTCCGCGCCGCCGACCGGATGCTGATTCAGCTCGGCGACCTGCTCCGCATGACGCTGGACTCGGTCGCCCACCCGGAGGCCCGCCTGACCGAGGAGATGGACTTCCTGGCGAAGTACCTGGAGATCGAACAAGTCCGGCTGGGAGATCGTCTGATCGTGAAGTTCGACGTGGACCCCGAGGTGCTCGATGCGGTCGTGCCCGCCCTTTTACTCCAGCCGCTCGTCGAAAACGCCATCCGGCACGGCATTGCGCCGACCGGCCGTCCGGGAATGGTCACCGTGGCCGCCCGGCGCGAGGGAGAGATGCTGGTTATGACCGTCACCGACACCGGGCCCGGGCCAAACGAGCGCGCCATGGCCGCCCTCTCCACCGGCATCGGCCTCTCGAACACGCGCGCCCGGCTCACCCACCAGTTCGGCGCGCGCTACCGCTTCGAGTTCCAGCGCTCGAGCGGGGCGTTCACCGTGTGCGTCGCGATTCCCGTCCGGCGCGACCCGCTCACCTCGGCGTCACCCGCAGGAGCACCCGTCCATGCCTGAGAAGACCATTCGGGCGCTCATCGTGGACGACGAGCCGCTCGCGCGCGAACGGCTGCGCGGGCTGCTCGGCGACGAGGCGGACGTCGAGCTGGTCGGCGAGGCCCGCGACGGCGTCGAAGCCGTGGACGCGATCCTGCAGCACGCGCCCGACCTCGTGTTTCTCGACGTCCACATGCCGAAGCTCGACGGCTTCGAGGTGATCCAGACGGTCGGCGCCGATCGCATGCCGCCCGTCGTCTTCGTCACCGCGTACGATCAGCACGCGCTGCGCGCGTTCGAGGTGCAGGCGCTCGACTACCTGTTGAAGCCGTTCGACGGCGACCGGTTCCAGGGCGCGCTCACGCGCGTCCGGCGCCACATCGACAGCACGGAGACGGGCGACATCAGCCGCCGCCTGCTCGCGCTCGTGCAGAGCATGCAGACGCCGCCCCGGACCGACCGGCTCGTCGTCAAGTCGTCGGGCCGGCTGTTCTTCCTGCGGACGGATGAAATCGACTGGATCGAGGCGGCGGGCAACTACGTCCGCATCCACCTCGGGACGGAATCACATCTGCTGCGGGAAACGATGAACTCGATCGAGGCGCGGCTGAACCCGGAGATGTTCTTCCGCATCCACCGGTCGCACATCGTGAATATCGAGCGGATCAGGGAACTGCAGCCGTGGTTCAACGGCGAGTATATGGTGCTGCTGCGGACGGGGATGAAGCTCACGCTCTCGCGCGGTTACCGCGACAAGCTCCACGAAAAACTCGGCAAACCGATGTGACGGCCGGCGCCGACGCCAGGCCTACAGCCCCTTCGGCATCCGGAACATCGCGTCGTCGATCTTGAGGTTGAACTCGACCTTGTCGACCTTCATCTCGCCCTGCAGCACGCCGTTGACCATTGTCCGAATCAGGAACGGGACCTTGATGCCCTCGACGTCGCGGTAGTCCGAGAGCTCCTGTTCCACCTTGCCGTTGTCGCTCTCGGTGACGAGCTTTGTCTCGAGCGCCGTCTCCGCGTCGAGATAATAGTGCTGCACGAGACCCGTGCGCGCGGTGAGCTTCAGGTGGAAGACCTTCTTCGTGCCGAGCGTCTCGGTGCCGAGGAGTTCGATCGTCGTGCCCTTGGTCCGGTAGTCGAGGAGCGGACCGTCGAAATCCGAGTCCTGGCGCATGGCATCGGCTTGCGGGCCCATGACCGCGATCGCGCCCTGCGTGCCGGTGTTGGGGTTCACGATCCACGGCGTGTTGCCGTCGAACGCCATCACGACGAGCCGCCCGCCCATTTGAATTTCCTGGCGCACCATGTTCGGCCGCTTGGCATACACGACGACCGGCGCTTCCATGCCCTGCAGGCTCATACGCCGCGCCTGCCGCATCGTCTGGATGGAGCGCATCTTGACCAGGCCGCCCTTGGCCTCCGTGTTCCGCGCGATCAATTCGTCGACGGTTTGCGCCGACGCGGGTCGACCGAGCACGAGCATCGCCACCGCCACCGCCGCCACCAATAAGGACCGACGCATGATGTGCCCTCCTATAAGCCTTATCGGATCCTAGCAAGACCCGGGCCAACGCGAAATGGAGGCCGGGTCTTTAAGATGGAGGCCGGGTCTTCAGACCCGGCATATCGGCGGGGCTGAAGCCCCGCCCTCCATGAAGTCCGTAAGCCGGTCCTAAAACGTCAGCCCGCCGCCGAAGTTGACGCGGGTGCCCGAACCCCGGCCATGCGCCACGGCCAGGCTGATGCGGAATCCGGTGACCGTCATCCAGACGCTGCCGCCGATGCCGGTGGACAGCGTCTGGTCGCGGAACTTCATGCCTTTGTCGTAGGCCGTGCCCGTGTCGACAAACACGCTGAGGCCGAGCTTGCCGAAACTGAGCGGCGAGCTGATGGGAAACCGCAGCTCCATGGACGCCGCGACGAGCGTGTCGCCGGTAAACGACCCGGCCTTGAAGCCGCGCAGGTTGGACCAGCCGCCCAGGAGCGATCGCAGGTACAGCGGAAGAGGCTCGCTCGCATCCTCCCGAACCGCGCGGAAGACGAGCACGGTTTGTCCGACCACGGCGACGTACGCGCGGCCATCGAGGCGGGTTCGATCGACCGATCCGCCTGAAGCAAGGGACACTCGCTCCCATGAGGCGGAGGCGTAGACGGCGTTGCGCGGCAGCGTCGGATCGAGCCGCGTGTCGAACGCGACGTCGAGGCCGAACGTCCGCAGGTCGTCCTCGATCTCGCCGAACGACACGCGCTGCCAGCCGACCGTCCCCCCGCCGCGGAGCGGACCCACCACGCGTTCAGCGCGCGCCCACACCCGCTGTCGATCGTCGTCTTCCTCGTAGGCCGGGTTCGTCCGGCGCTGGATCGCGCCGCCGAATTCGATCCGGCTGATCGGACCGCGCTCGAACCGGCGATCGAGTTCCACGCCGGCGCGCTTCAGGCCGCCCCAGGTGAGCGGCGTCGAAAGCCGGCTCTTCCCGCCCACGACGCCGAGGTACGCGATGCGGGCGCCGTAGGTGAAGCCGTAGCCGTCCTCGCCGTCGAGAATCGGCATGAACATCAGGTTGCGGAATCCACGCCGCCGCACGACGCGCGTCGGGCCGCCAGGAATGTCGGGGAGTTCGATCCGCACCGGGCCTTCGTTGACGATGATGACGAGGGTGATTTGCTGAGGGTCGTCGATCGACGTGAAGCGCTTGAGGACCTCGATCGTGTCGAACAGCCGGGCGGCACGAAGCCGCTCGCGCACTTCGGCCACGGTCGTCGGTCGAAACGGGTCGCCTTTCGCGACGCCGGCGATCTTCAGGACCTCCTCGTCCAACGTCACGTGATTGCCGTGCACCCGGATTTCGGCGATCACTTCGGCGACGGTCGCGGGGGTCTCGACGGCGGATGTCTGCGCGCCCGCAAGCGACAGCAGGAGGACGACCGGCGCGATCGCCGTCATCGGACGGCGTCCGTTTTTTTGATCCGGGCGCTGGTCGTCGCCTCGCGGTAGTCGCGGTAGTCCACCCGGTAACGGATGTCGAACGACCCGACGGCGATCGTCGCGCCGAACATCATCTCGATGTCGCGCGGCAGCC
>JANOGJ010000520.1:0-4073 GCA_031405995.1 Acidobacteriota bacterium | reverse complement strand
CCCGTCTCCCGGCCGATCTGCCGGACGCGGCCCTTGATCTCATTGGTGACGTGCGGGATCGCCTGGATCGTCCCGCCGAGAAATTCGCCCTTGCGCGACGAACCTGGGCGGGCCGGTGGTCCGCGAGCGGCTGTGGTTTTTCGGGGGCTACCAGCACCTGCGCGACTCCGACAGCCAGCCCGGCGCCGACCCGGCCTTCCCGAGGGCCTACGAGCAGGACAAAATTTTTGCGAAACTGACCTGGAAACTGACGCCGAGCATGCAACTGATGCAGAGCTTTCACGACGAGTTCTGGGTCAACCCCGACCGCCCGACGCTCGTGACGCCGTTCGAAGCGACCACCCGCCCGCAGGCCTCGGTGCCCGCGATGACCTTCGGCCACCTGACGCACACGTTGTCCCCGAACACGTTGTGGGATGTCCGCGTTGGACGCTTCCACTACTCCCAGGACACGCCGCCGAGCACCGGCGATAAAACCACGCCGAGCCACTTCGACCGCGTGACGGGTGTCACAAGCGCGGCGCCGCCGCAGTTCGGCGGGCTGATGCTGGTTCGCACGAACGTCAAGGCGACGGTCAACCACTACCGGCCCGGGCTGTGGGGCGCCGATCACCAGTGGAAGATGGGCGTGCAAGTCGAGCGAGGCGAGCACCAACTTTCCACCGTCATTCCGACCGGTGTGCGGTTCGTCGACAACAGCGGGCAGCCGTTTCAGTCGGTGTCGCGCACGCCGTTTCAGGATGGCGGCGTGTTCGTCACGGCGGCCGTGTTCGTAAGCGACGCCATCACGGTGGGGAACCGGCTGACGATCAACGCCGGGCTGCGGTTCGACCACAGCCGTGCCATCAGTCAGGACCTCCGCGCGCTCGATGCGGAAGGGGAAGAAACCGACGCGACCGTGACCGGCTTGGGGACGTTGTACACGTGGAACGTGGTCTCCCCGAGGCTGGGCGTGACGTTCAAGCTCAGCGCCGATGGCCGCACGATCCTGCGCGCCAGCTACGGACGATTCAGCCAGGGCGTGTTGACCGGCGAACTTGCCCCCTTCCACCCCGCGGTGACCCCAATCACCACGTCCGCGTTCGAGGCGGCCACCGGTGGCTATACGCGCGTTGTCTCGGTCGTGGATCCCAAGATCAATTTGCTCCTCGACGCCGAGACGCGCGCGCCGCGGACTGACGAGTACTCGATTGGCGTGGACCGTGAAATCGGCCGGCGGCTCGCGGTCGCGATCGCCTACGTGCGCAAGGACGGCGCCAACTTCATTGGCTGGACGGATGTCGGCGGCGAGTATCGCGAAGAGACGCGGACGCTGGCCGACGGCCGCAGCCTGCCCGTGTTCGTGCTGACCAACGGCACGGCCGCTCGCCGTTTCCTGCTGACGAATCCCGACGGCTACTCGCTGACGTACAACGGTCTCGTGCTGGCGGCCGAGATGCGCCGGTCCCACGGCTGGCAGGCATTTGGTTCCTACACGTTCTCGAGGACGTCGGGGCTGCAGGTCTCCAGCGCGGCGACCGCCGCCGGCGCTCAGGTGAGCACCATCTCGGGCCCGACGCCGATCCCGTTCGGCCAGGATCCGAACAACCTCACCAACGCGCGCGGGCGGCTGCCCAACGATCGCCCGCACATGTTCCGGCTGATGGGCAGCGTCGACGTGCCACGGACCGGCCTGGTGGTCGCCGCCAATCTGCAGCACTTCAGCGGCAAGCCGTGGGCCTCGTCGGCGCAGGTCCTGCTGCCGCAGGGCGACCAGCGCATCCTGCTCGAGTCGCGCGGCGCGCGCCGGCTCTCGTCGCAGACGCTGCTCGACCTGCGCGTGTCGAGGCCCATCGCCTTCAGCGGCATGGGACGCATCGAGTTGATCCTGGATGTGCTCAATCTGCTCAATGACACGGCCGAGGAGGGTCTGGCCAACGACAATCTGTTCAGCCCGACGTTCGGTCAACCCACCGTCTTCATCGACCCGCGTCGCGTGATGCTTGGCGTGAGGCTGAACCTGGGCCGGTGAGTCCGTACAACAAGACGATGTCGGCGTCGGTGTCCGCGACGGCGGCGTAGAGATACTTGCTGTCGGGGGACCACGAGACGCGGCGGGCGATCACGACGGAGCGATCGCCGAAGTCGGTGAGCGGCCGCATGCGTCCTCCATCCGTCGGCAGGGCCCAGATATTGCTGGTGGTGCCATCCGTCAGCGGCATCGTCAGCCATTTGCCATCCGGCGACAGCACCGGCACGAGCAACCTCCGGTTCACCGGGACGCGCGACCCGGCCACGCGGTCCAGCACGTCCGACGGGCCGTTCTCTGCGCGAGCCCTGCGGATTTCGTGGTCCACGATGCCGTTGGTCTTGGTGAGGGGGTTCACAAAGTACATGCCCGAGCCGTCAGCCATCGGCGCTGGAGCGCGGGCGTTGTCGCACCGCACGGCAATCGCCGCCCCGCCTTCGATCGCCATCTTTTCGATGCAGAGCGCGTCGTCGATGCTCCGCGTGTAGTACACCCATCGGCCGTCGGCAGACCAGTTCGCCCCGAGGCCCACGGGGACGAATGGACGGAGGCCGCTCCCGTCGCGATTGATGAGCGACAGGCTGGTCACCCCCAGTCGCGTCAAGATGAACACGATCTGGTTTCCCGCCGGCGACCACACGGGAACGCCCACCGAAATCGCGGGATTCCGTTCGAAGGTGATCTGACGAACGCCCGAGCGGTCGGTCCGGGCGATCCACAGGTTGCCGTGGCCGCCGCTGTCGGAGAGGTAGACCACCTCCGAGTCATCCTGACTCACCGACGGGGTCTGCGCCTGGCCGGTCTGGTGGGTAATGCGCAGGCCACCGCGTGTGTTCTCCGCCGGCGACCCATGGACGGGGAATCTCCAGATGTCCGATTGCATGCGAACCCGGCTCGCTGTCAGCATGCCGGAGCTGTGCACGTCGGGCTCCACGTAGGACACGTCACCGAACGTGAGCTGGCGGTCGTCTGTGCCGTCCCGGTCGACCGCTCGGAGGTTGAACATGGGTGGGTAGGGCACCGTGCTCCCTGACGACGAGCTGTAGACGACCCCTGAGCCACTGGGTAGCCACGAGAATCCCCTCAAGTCATCACCGCGCGCGATCTCTCGCGGGTCGCCGCCAAGGGCGGTGCCGACGACGAGCACGCGCTTGTCAAAGCCCGCGGAATTGGCTTGTTGAAAGGCAATCGAGCGATCATCCGGCGACCAGCGCGGATACTCGTAGCTGCTGTTGGACGGGACCGGCCTCACCTGGTCTGGGCCGGAGCCATCGCGCGTGACCAACACGAGGACGATCTGCTTGTCTTCAAAGCGGAACAGGGCGATGCGCCGGCCGTCATGGCTGATATCGCCGCCGCCGAGCGCCGAGGCGACCCGCCGCGGCTCGCCGGCGAGCATGGGGACCTCCCAGATCGTGCCGTGCTCCCCCGGTGTCGCCGACGGCACGTAGTAGATGAGGAAACTCGAATCCGGCGTCCAGCGCGGCTGCTCGTGGTCGGCCTCGTCACGGGTGACCGGGGTGGGAGCGCCGCCATCCACCCGGCGGATCCAGATCTGACGCCTGCGCCCGGCCCGCGCCACAAACGCGACAGTCTTGCCGTCCGGCGACAGGGCCGGTGACTCCTCCATCCCGATGAAATCGGTGAGACGTTGGACTTGCACGTTGCGCGCGGGCGCGTCGGCCTCGGGGGCCCAGAACAGCCAGCCGGCGACGCCAGCCGCCGAGAGCGCCACGCCGCCGAGGAGCCAGGCGAGGCCTCGCCAGAGAGATGGCGAGGCGGGAACGCCATGGCCAGCCTCGCCTTGTGCGACATCCTCCATCCAGCGCCGCGCGTCGCCGATGTCACGAAGGCGGCGGCGCGGATCCTTTTCGAGGCAGTGCTGCAGCAGACGACGAACGCCCGGCGGCGTCTCCCTCGGCAAGACGGTCCAGTCCGGCTCACGCTCGAGGATCGCCACGAGCGTGTCCGACAAGGTGTCGCCGCGAAACGCGGGGCGGCCGGTGAGCATGCGGTAGAGCACGCACCCGAAGGCCCAGATATCGGTGCGCTTGTCCAAGGGTTT
>JANOGJ010000472.1:0-3601 GCA_031405995.1 Acidobacteriota bacterium | reverse complement strand
TCTGTGGAAAACAGGTACGACCCCCTATACTTGTTTCATGCGCGCGCTGGCCGCAGTCATCGTCGCCGTGGCACTCGCCGCCGTGTCGCTCGGCGCCACGCTCCTCGTCCCCGCCGACTTCCGTGAGATCGTCACCGACGCCGGCCTCATCGTGCGAGGCCGCGTCACCGACGTGCGCGCCGTCGCCGTACGGGGCGTCGGCGTCGATTCCATCATCACCGTCGGCGTCGAGGGCGTCGTCAAGGGCCAGGCCGACGCGTTCGTCTCCGTCCGCGTGCCCGGCGGCGAAATTGGCCGCTATCGCTACGTGATGATCGGCGCCCCGACGTTCCGGGTCGGCCAGCGCGCCGTGTTTTTTCTCAAGCGCGGCTCCGACAACTTCTGGCGGCCGGTCGGTCTTTCCATGGGCGTCTACCGCGTCCAGCCGGAGCCCCTGTCGGGCGCGCCGGTCGTCCAACCCCCGCTCGTCGCCGGACGTACCGCGTCGCCCACCGGACCCGCCGTTCGGGGCGACACCCGTCGACGGCTCATGCCGGTCGCCGAGTTCGAGTCACTCGTGCGGATGGTGATGGCCACGCCGCCCGGACAAGCCGTGCCGCGGGGACGCCGATGACGGCGCGCCGCCTTGGCGTCCTGGCGCTCCTCGTCGCCGCGCTCGCGCTGTCGCCCGGTGTCGGAGCCTATCTCAAGCTCGGGCAGCGGGTCGGCAATCAGGTGATCGGGATCACCTGGTCGGCGTCGCAGCTTCCGATTCGGTACTTCGTCACGAACCGCGACGCCGTTGGCGTGACCGCGCCGCAGCTACAGGCGGCCACGGACCGCGCGTTCGGGCGGTGGGAAGGGGCCCCGAACGTCGCCCTCTCGTCCAACTTCGTCGGGTTCACGGGCGCCAACCCCTTCGTGGACGACGGCCTGTCGGTCGTCGGCTTCCAGTCGCGGCCGGACCTCGACCGCGTGCTCGGCGCGACGACGTTCGAGCTCGACACCGTCACCGGCGCGATCCGGGAATCCGACATCTTCCACCACACGCTTTTCGACTGGTCGATCGCCCAGAACGGCGAGGCCAATCGCTTCGACGTCGAGTCGGTCATGGTCCACGAGCTCGGCCATCTCCTGGGCCTGGGCCACTCGGCGCTCGGCGAGACCGAGCCGCGCGCGGGCGGCGGCCGCACCATCCTCGGCAAGCGCGCCGTCATGTTTCCGATCGCCTACCCGCGCGGCAACGTCGAGGACCGCACGCTCGAGGCCGACGACGTCGCGGGCATCTCCGACCTCTACGGCAACGTGGAAGGGAACCGGCGCCTCGGCGCGGTCAGCGGCCGCGTCACGTTGAACGGCGCGGGGATCTTCGGCGCGCACGTCACGGTGTTCAACGCCGCCACCGGCGCGTTGTCGGGCGGCTTCACCCTCAACGCGCAGGGCGCCTTCGTCATCGCCGGCCTGCCCCCCCGGCGCCTACATCGTCCGCGCCGAGCCGCTCGACGACGCCGACGTGGACAGCTTCTTCGACGAGGACACCGTCGTGAACATCAACTTCCGGCCGGCGTTCTACACCAAGCACGTGGCCGTGCCGGCCGGCGGGACGGGGCCGTCCATCGAGATTCGGGTGCGAGCCAAGTGAGGCGCTCGGCTCCCGGCGCGCGCCTGCTGGCGGCCCTGGTGGCGGCCGGTTCGATCGTCGCCGGCGCCGCGCCGGCGTTCGCCCAGGCCGGGCCGCCCTCCAGCCGGCCGAAAGAGTTCACGGCCGGGGTCACGTGGCTCGGACCGACGTCGTTCGGGACCGCCAGCGCCGAGTTTCTGCGCGCGGACGGCTCGACGCTCGCGATCTTCGAGACGGAGAACTCGCTCGGGTCGGGCCTCGGCGTCCAGGCCGGCATGGGATTCCAGATTCGCAAAGCGCTCTGGGGTGAGTTCAACGGCGTCTGGACGCGCACGTCGCTCGAGACACGTATTACAAGCGACGTCGAGAACGCGGACTTCGAGCCGATCAGCACGGCCGTCTCCCGGCTGGCGATCGAGGGCGCCGCGCTCTGGTACTTCCGCCAGAAGGGCAAGACCGCGTGGTTCGTCCGCGGCGGCGGCGGCTGGATGAAGGAGCTGCCGGAAGGCAATGCGCTCGCGGCCGATGGCTTCACGGGCAGCGGCGGCATCGGCCTGCGTCACTGGTGGCGCGAGGGGCGGCGCGGCGCGGTCAATCGTCTGGGCCTGCGTGTCGAGTTCAGGGCGGATCTGCGTTCCGGCGGCCTGACGCTGGGCGACGGCTCGCTGCGGATCACGCCCGTCGTGGCCGGCACGCTGGTCTTCGGCTTCTAGAAAACAAGATGTCCCGCAACTCGTTCGACACCCGCAAGACCCTCACGGTCGGCGCCGACACCCTGGATTACTTCAGCCTGCCCGCACTCGAGCAGGCCGGGTTTCCCGCCGTCGGCCGGCTGCCGTTCTCGCTCAAGATCCTGCTCGAGAACCTGCTGCGCCGTGAAGACGGCACGTTCGTGCGCGTCGACGACATTCGCGCCATCGCGAGCGGCGCCCACGGAGACGCCGAGATTTCCTTCATGCCGGCGCGTGTCCTCCTGCAGGACTTCACCGGCGTGCCGTGCGTCGTCGATCTGGCCGCGATGCGCGACGGCATCGCGGAGCTGGGCGGCGACCCCGCGAAGGTGAACCCGCTGCAGCCCGTCGAGCTGGTCATCGACCACTCGGTGCAGGTCGACTACTTCGCGCGAGCCGACGCCCTGCAGCTCAACGCTGACCTCGAGTACCAGCGCAACCGCGAGCGTTACGTCTTTCTGCGCTGGGGCCAGACCGCGTTTCGCGATTTCCGCGTCGTGCCGCCGGCCACCGGGATCGTGCACCAGGTCAACATCGAGTACCTCGCGCGCGTGGTGTGCCGGGAGGACGCCGAGGGCGGCGCGATCGCGTATCCCGACACGGTATTCGGCACCGACTCTCACACGACCATGGTCAATGGCCTGGGCGTGGTGGGCTGGGGCGTTGGCGGCATCGAGGCGGAGGCGGCGATGCTCGGCCAGCCCAGCTCGATGCTGATCCCGCCGGTGCTGGGATATCGCCTGAAGGGCAAGCTGCCGGAGGGCGCCACGGCGACCGACCTGGTGCTGACGATTACCGAGGCGCTTCGCAAGCAGGGCGTCGTCGGCAAGTTCGTCGAGTTCTTTGGCCCCGGTCTGCCGAACCTGACGATTGCGGATCGCGTCACGCTCGGCAACATGTGCCCGGAGTACGGCGCCACCGTTGCGATCTTCCCGATTGACGACATGACGCTCGAGTACCTGCGCCTGACCGGGCGCGAGGCCAAACAGATTGCGCTCGTCGAGGCGTACGCGAAAGCGCAAGGCTTGTTCAGGACCTCTGATACTCCCGAGGCGACCTACAGCGAAACAATGGAGCTCGATCTGGCGACGGTGGAGCCGAGCCTTGCCGGCCCGCGCCGGCCGCAGGATCGCGTGCCGCTCGCGAAGGCCAAGCCGTCGTTCGCCGCCGCGCTCGATGAATTGAAGAAGGGTGTAAAGGTGCAGGCGAGCGGTGGTGGCACCGCGGTCGCGACCGCGACGCAGCTCGAACACGGCTCGGTGGTGATCGC
>JANOGJ010000452.1:0-5134 GCA_031405995.1 Acidobacteriota bacterium | reverse complement strand
GACACATTTCTCATGTCGTCGGCGCTGAGCGTGCTGGCGAAGCCCTTCATGATGGCGTTGTTGCGCGCGCCGGACTTGAATTCGGCCAGTTGTTTGGCCAGGTACTCCGGATGCTGGTGCTGCAGGATCGGGTTGGCTGGTGTGCCACGCGAACCGTCGAAGGTATGGCATGCCACGCAGACCTGGGTGGCGATGGTTTCGCCCTTGGCGAGGTCGGCCTTGGGCGCTGCTGGTTTGGCGTCAGCGGCCACTACGGGCATCGCGAAGGTCATGGCAGCGGCAGCGGCCAGAGTGGCGGAAGCTGTTTGATGAGACGTCCGTCGATACCCTGGTGGGACTCGACAACAGCGCCGGTCTGTTTCCGATCCACCGCGGGCTTCGCTTCCTTGTCCTGGTCGCGGCGCCGGGACGCGCCACCGGCGAGGTGCGCATGCGGT
Organism: Acidobacteriota bacterium; assembly: GCA_031405995.1. Lineage (GTDB taxonomy): Bacteria > Acidobacteriota > Vicinamibacteria > Vicinamibacterales > SCN-69-37 > JANOGJ01. The sequence goes on along the minus strand of JANOGJ010000452.1, from coordinate 4,697 downwards.
GCGGCGTGCGGACCGCCTCCGAGATCGACGCGCTGCCGGATGTGGACGCCGCCGGCGACGCGTCCGCGTTTCCCCTCCGCATGAGCCGGGCCATCGTCACGGCCGTCGGCGGACCGGCGATGCGGATCCCTGACGCGCGTCGGCCGGACGATCTCGTCTGGTTCGAGCGCCTCGCGCGATCGCACCCCGCGCTCGGCGCCGCCGACGGGTGGGCGGTCACGTTCGGCCGGGAACTGAACGCGTCGGACGATCGTCCGTATTTCGGTCGGGCGGGATTGCCCGTCATCGAGGGCAAGCACATCGCGCCGTTCGCCGTGGACGCGCGCGCGCCCACGCACCGCATTCGCCCCGAAGACGCGGCACGGCGGCTGCCGGACCGCCGGTTCGACCGCCCGCGCCTTGCCTATCGCGACGTCTCAGGCGCTGCCAATCGTCTCTCGCTCATCGCCGCGGTGCTTCCAGCCGGCGTCGTGTCGACCCATACGCTGTTCTGCCTTCGGACCACGCTGCCAGCGGTCCAGCAGCACTTCCTCTGCGGTCTGTTCAATTCCTACGTGCTGAACGCGATGGTCCGGATGTTGATGGGCGGACATGTGACGACGAGCCTGGTGGAAGGGCTGCCCGTGCCGCGATGGCGAAATACGCCCAGCGAACGGCGGATTGCCCGCCTGGCCGAGCGCCTCGAGCGGCGTCCATCGGCCCCGGGCGCCCACGCCGCGCTGCAGGCGGCCGTTGCCCGGCTGTATGGTCTCGATGGAGATACGTTCGCCCGGATCCTCGACGGCTTCCCGCTCGTGCCCGAGCCGGATCGAAGGCGGGCGCTGATGGCGCTAAACCGCCCGATGCTATAGTCCAAAAACACCGTGCCCAACTACGGGTTCGTCATCGACCTGAAGATGTGCATCGGCTGCCACGCGTGCACCATCGCGTGCAAGGCCGAACACGACATCCCCGTCGGCGTGAACCGCTGCTGGGTGAAAACCGTCGAGCGCGGCACGTTCCCCGATACACAGCGCCTGTTCCTCCCCGTCCTCTGCAACCAGTGCGAGGAAGCGCCGTGCATGAGCATCTGCCCGACCAACGCGCTCTACAAACGCCGCGACGGCATCGTCGACCTGAACCCCGACTCGTGCATCGGCTGCCGCGCCTGCATGGTCGCGTGCCCGTACGACCAGCTCTTCATCGACCCGAACACGCGCACCGCCGAGAAGTGCAACTTCTGCGCGAACCGCGTCGAAAACGAGCTGCAGCCGGCATGCGTCAGCGTCTGCCCCACCGAGTGCCGCATCTTCGGCGACATGGACGACCCGACGAGCAAGGTGTCGGAGATCATCCAGCGCGAGGCCTTCATGGTGCGGAAGCCGGAAAAAGGCACTGGACCCAAGGTGTTTTATCTCGGCGCGGACGAAAGCACGCTCCGGCCCGAGATCGCGTCGCGGCCATTTATGTTCAAAGAAGGCCAGGTCCGCCTCCGGCCGCTCGGCGCGCCCGAGCCCGACCCGCAGCGCCCCGGCGACCCGCGCGTGGACTACGACGTCCCGCACGAAAAGGCCTGGGGCATGGACCTCGTGCTGTACCTGCTGACCAAGGGCATCTCGACCGGCGCGCTGATGATTTCCGCCATCCTGTGGCTCATGGGCGACCACTCCGCGATCGTCGGTTTCGGCGGCCCGTTCGTGTCGTTCCTGTTTTCGATCTTCACGGCCGTCGTGCTCGTCCTCGACCTCGAACGGCCGGAGCGCTTCTACCTCATCCTCACGCGGCCGAACTGGAACTCCTGGATGGCGCGCGGGGCCTTCTTGCTCACGGCGCACGGCGCCCTCGCCACGCTCTGGCTGGTCTGCTACGGGACGGGCCTCACGGGCGCGATCTGGTGGGTCGCGCTCCTCTCGCTGCCGATCGCGCTCGGCGCCACGGCCTACACGGGCCTGCTCTTCGCGCAGGGGCTCGCGCGCGACCTGTGGCAGGGCCCGCAGGCCACGATCGACCTCATCGCGCAGGCGATTGCCGAAGGCGCGGCCGTGATGCTCATCGTCGCCATGGCCGTGGACTCGGGAGCCGGCACCGTGCGCGCGCTCGCGCTGACGCTGGCCTGGTCGGCGCTCGCGCACCTCGGCATCCTGACGCTCGAGCACTTCGTCACGCCCAGCCCGACCGTGCACCACGAGCTGGCCATCCGGGTGATCCGGCACGGCGCCTACCGCCGCCTGTTTTGGTACGGCGCGCTCGGCCTCGGCGGCCTGGCGCCGCTCGTGTTCGTCTGGCTGGCGTCGCTCTTCGGCTTCTCGCTCATTCTCCTGGTGCCGACAGCGCTGATGGCGCTCGCCGGGAGCCTCGCGTGGGAATACATCTGGGTCGAGGCGGGGCAGGCGGTACCCAACTCATGACGCAATCGATAATGGGCGATCGGCAATCGGCAATCGAGGATCGACAAACGACGATCGACAATCGGCGCGTCCGGCCCGTCGATTGTCGATTGTCGATTGCCGTTCAACGATTGCCGTTTGCCGATTGCCGTTTGTCGATTACTCGCCGTGTGTCCTGTGGCTGACTTCAAGAAACACCCCGACCCCTCCGAATGGGACAACTATGTCGACTACGAGTCGACGAGCTGGCCGAAGAAGGATCGACGCCGCTACTGGATCATCCCGAGTATCTGCTTCAACTGCGAGTCGGCGTGCGGCATCATCGCCTACGTCGACAAGAAGACGCTCGAGGTGCGCAAGATCGAAGGCAACCCGGTGCACCCGGGCAGCCGCGGCCGCACGTGCGCCAAGGGCGTCGTCACGCCCAATCAGCTCGAGGATCCGGATCGCATCCTGTTTCCGCTGAAGCGCGTCGGCGCGCGCGGCATGGGCGCCTGGCAGCGCGTCACGTGGGACGAAGCGCTCGACGAACTCGGCGCCAGAATTCGCAAGGCGATCACGGAAGGCCGGCGGCACGAGCTGATGTACCACGTCGGCCGGCCGGGCGAGGACGGCTACGCGAACCGCGTGATCCAAGCCTGGGGCCTCGACGGCCACAACAGCCACACGAACGTCTGCTCGTCGTCGGCGCGGCTCGCACACTTCCTGTGGACCGGCGCGGATCGGCCGTCGCCGGACTACACCAACGCGAAAACGATCCTGCTGCTCTCGTCGCACCTCGAGTCGGGCCACTACTTCAACCCGCACGCGCAGCGGATCATCGAAGGCCAGTCCAAAGGCGCGAAGCTCATCGTCATCGACCCGCGCCTCTCGAACACGTCGGCGAAGGCCGACATGTGGCTGCCGGCGCAGCCGGGCACGGAAGCCGCGCTGCTCCTCGCGATGGCGCGGCACCTCGTGCAGACGGGCCGCTACAACCGGGACTTCGTCCGGAAGTGGGTGAACTGGGAGACGTACCTCGAGGAGTGCTGGCCGAAGGCGCCGCGGACGTTTGAAGACTTCGAAGCCGCGCTGCTCGAGGAGTACGAGATGTACACGCCGGAGTACGCCGAGATCGAGACCGGCGTGCCGGCGCACAAGGTGATCGAGGCCGCGGAAGCCGTCGCGAACGCGGGCACGGCATTTGCCACGCACAGTTGGCGCGCGGCGGCGGCCGGCCACCTGTGGGGCTGGCAGATCACGCGCAGTCTGTATCTGCTGGTCGTGCTCATGGGCGCGATCGGCGAGCCGGGCGGCGTGAACCTCCACACGACGAACAAGTTCGTCCCGAAGCACCCGAATCCCCCGCCGGCGCCCGACTACTGGAACGAGCTGCTGTTCCCCAAGGAGTTCCCGCTCGCGTTCTTCGAGATGAGCTTCCTCCTGCCGCATTTCCTCAAAGAGGAACGCGGCAAGCTCGACGTCTACTTCACGCGCGTCTACAACCCGCTCTGGACGAACCCGGACGGGTTCACGTGGATGGAAGTGCTGCAAGACGAGGCGAAGATCGGCATGCACGTCGCGCTGACGCCCATCTGGAGCGAGACGGCGTGGTTCGCCGACTACGTCCTGCCGATGGGCCTCGGCACCGAGCGCCACGACACGATGAGCCAGGAGACGCACGCCGGACGCTGGCTCGGGTTCCGCCAGCCCGTGAAGCGCGTGGCGATGGAGAAGAAGGGCACGCCGGTTACCCTCACACACGAATCGAACCCGGGCGAGGTGTGGGAGGAATCCGAGTTCTGGATCGCGCTCTCGTGGAAGATCGATCCCGACGGCGCGCTCGGCATCCGGAAGTACTTCGAGTCGCCGTACCGGCCCGGCGAGCGCATCACGATCGACGAGTACTACGGCTGGATGTTCGAGAACTCCGTGCCGGGGCTGCCCGAGGCCGCGGCCAAGGAAGACCTTACCCCGCTGCAGTACATGCGCAAGTACGGCGCCTTCAAGGTGGACGACAAGGCGTACAGCAAGGCGCACGAGCAGCCGGTCGACAAGGGCGGCGTGATGGTCGACGGTGTGCGGCGCGCCGGATTCGACACGCCGTCCCGAAAGCTCGAGTTCTACTCACCGACGCTCGCCGAGTGGGGCTGGCCGGAACATGCGGTCCCGAGGTACGTGCCCGGTCAGGTGTACTGGCGCGATCTCAACCGCGCCGCCAACGAGTTCGACCTGCTGCCGAACTTCCGGCTGCCGACGCTCATCCATACGCGGTCGCCCGTGAAGTGGCTGTACGAAATCTCGCACGACAACCCGCTCTGGATCGCGTCCCCTGACGCGGCGGCGCTGCAG
>JANOGJ010000435.1:0-2462 GCA_031405995.1 Acidobacteriota bacterium | reverse complement strand
CACGAACGTGCCGAAGACGTCGGTCTGGATGAACTCGCCGGCCGCCTGTATCGAACGGTCCACGTGCGTCTCGGCCGCGAAGTGGACGACGAGGTCCGCGGCCTGCACGAGCGGCGCGGCGACGCGCGCATCCATGATGTCGCCCCGCACGAACGTGTGGCGCGGGCTGTCCATCACCGCCGCGAGGTTTTCCAGCCGGCCCGCGTACGTCAGCTTGTCGAGCGTCGTGATGCGCCAGTCGGCGTGGCGTCCGTGCGCCCACCGTACAAAATTCGATCCGATGAAGCCGGCGCCTCCCGTGACCAGGACCTCTACCACCGGATCCCGACCTCCGAGTTGTCCCCGAGCATGAATCGGTACGCCGATGGCCGCACGGGCAGCCGGTAGATGCTGACCTGCCGGCCAATCAAGCTGTCCTCGATGCGCGCGGCCAGGCCGCTGATCACGGCGCCTTCGAGGACGATGCTGTGCTCGATCTCGGTCTCGCGAATCTCGGCGCGCTCCCCGATCGACGTAAAGGGCCCGATGTACGCGCCGACAATCCGGGCGCCGGCGCCGATGATGACCGGACCGCGCACGACCGACCGCTCGATCACCGCGCCCGCTTCGATGACGACCTTACCTTCGATCCGCGATTCCGCGTCCACCGTGCCGTCGACCCGCCGTTCCATCGTCTCCAGGATCAACCGGTTCGCTTCGAGCATGTCCTCGAGCTTGCCGGTGTCCTTCCACCAGCCCTCGACGATATGCGGCCGGACCTGGAGCCCGCGGTCGATCAAGTGCTGGATGGCGTCCGTGATTTCAAGTTCGTTCCGGGAGCTGGGCGTGATCGCCTTCACCGCGTCGAAGACCTCGCGGCCGAACATATAGACGCCGACGAGCGCCAGGTCGCTCTTGGGTTCCTGCGGTTTTTCGACGAGCCGGACGACGCGCCCGTCCGCGAGTTCCGCGACGCCGAACATCTGCGGGTCCGGCACGCGCGCGAGCAGGATCTGCGCAGCCGGCTTCTCGCGCTCGAACTCCTCGACGAACCGCGAGATGCCGCGATTGAGGAGGTTGTCGCCGAGATACATGACGAACGGCGCGCCGGCGATGAACGCTTCGCTGATGAGGACGGCATGCGCGAGGCCGCGCGGCGCGTCCTGTTCGATGTAGGTGATGTGCGCGCCCCACCGCGAGCCGTCGCCCACCGCCGCGCGAATCTCGGCGTGCGTGTCGCCGACCACGATGCCGATGTCCGTGATGCCGGCGGCGACGAGCGCCTCGAGCCCGTAGAAGAGCACCGGCTTGTTGGCCACCGGCACGAGCTGCTTGGCGCGGGTGTAGGTGATGGGGCGGAGGCGGGTGCCCTTGCCGCCGCTCAGGATCAAGCCCTTCATCGACGGCCGCTATTATCGCCGAACGACCCGAACGGGTTCGAAAACGAGCCGAGGCCCGCGAGCGAGAACGAGATGCCGAAGCGGCGGTCGGCGGGCAGCACCGTCGTGCCGGACAGGCCCTGGCGCAGCGTCTGGTAGTCCAGGCTCACGCCGCAGCACTGGGCATTCAGGTGCAGCACGACGCGCTGCTGCAGGAGCGACCCGTCGCGGATGTCGTAGTTGGCCGCGTAGGTGCCGCCGATCCGGCCGCTGGCCGACCGGCTCGTCAGGCTGAAGTTGACGAAGTGCGAGGCGCCGTCGGGGTTGTCGAAGCCCGGCACGTCCGGGAGGAACTGGCGCTTCGACCAGCCGGCGGTGAGCTGCGTGCGGTCCTGGCCGGCCGTGGCGGACGCGGAATACGTCTGCACCTGAAGCGTCTTCGCGTCGAGGTACATCTGGAACCGGCCGTTGAACCCCTCGCCCGGCGTCACGGTCGTCGTCATCTGCACCGGCGAGAACGTGCTCGACGTCGTGGACTGGTACTGCGAGTCGAACGCGGCCGCGAGTTCGTTGCTGTACCGGCTCTGCGAGATCGACACGGCCAGGATGTCGCGCATGTCGCCCCGACCGGTGGCCGACTTCCGCCTCGCCAGCAGCCGGTTGACCAGGCCATAGGTCACCGTCGTCGTGCCTCCGACCATCGTGTCGATGTGGTCGTTCTGGAGACCTCTGTCGATGGCGTCGAACGATGACAGCCACGACACACTCAAGCGCGGCTCGATGCGGTGCTTGTAGCGGTCGGCGTACCCGTTCTCCTTCGGCGTCCAGGTTTTGGTGAAGACGGGACCCTCGAGGTCGGCGCGCAGGTCGGCGAGGTGGCGGGTGACGGGCGGCAGCGGGTCCGCGCCATCCTCAATCCGCTCGCGTCCGCCGCGCCAGTACGTCAGCCGCAGGGTCGCTGAGGTGGTGATGGACAGAAAGGACAGGCGGCTGAGCGGCGCCCGGATGGTCGGCGCCGTGTCGAAGCGCAGGACGCTGCGATCGGTTTCCGGCCGCGCGATGTCGTCCTGGCTGATGAAATGGGTGGCCTCGCCGGTGGCGCTG
>JANOGJ010000416.1:0-1995 GCA_031405995.1 Acidobacteriota bacterium | reverse complement strand
GACACCAACGCCGCTTCCGACTCCAAAGGCCGGACGTGGGGTTTGGAAGGAGGTTTGTTCTGGTGGCTCGTGGCCGTGGAGATCGACCACGTCAAGGCCAGGACCACAGCGAACACCGACCCGCAGACGGAGAGCGCGCCGTTGATGCCCCACAGCCACGGCGTCAGCTCCTCCCGGCCATGCGCCAGTTTCATCCCGATGGGGAACGCCTGTCCCATGAACAGTCCGGGCACGAACAGCAGCGCCGCGGCGACCAGGGCGCGCACGGTCGTGGTGTGCGCTTCGAAGTAGCTGACCGCGATGGGCGTCACGAGCCCGAACGCCAGCAGCACCGCGAGGAGCCACGCCAGCCGGACCGGCCCGGCGGCCAACACGCGCTCCGGTGAGACGTTCCGCGTCAGGAAGCTGGCGACGCCGCTCGACAGCAACAGCGCGAACAGCACCACGGTCAACCCGTACGTCGGGTGGCCCAGCACGATGTTCAGGCGCTGCATCTGGGAGAGCTCGATCAACATGAATCCCAGGCCGATGGCCGCGAAGTACACCAGCAGTCCGCGCGAGGACGTCAGAGACACCCGCCTTCGCGTGAGCCACGCCGGCAGGAGGACGCACGCGACGCCGAGCGTGGTCACGGTGATCATGAGGACGCCCAGGACGAAGACCGCCTGCATGTTGTAGCTGTTCTTCCCGGCCCGAAGGAGCCCGACGTCCGCGAGGTCGCGCAGCCGGAGCATCTGAAAGAAGAACGGGCTGTCGTCGGACGGCGGCGAGATGTCGATCGGAAAGCCGTTCGCGAATACCGTGACGTCCCGGCCATCCGTGAGCGCCCGCAGCGTCTCGTCGGGGGTCCCCTCACCGTCGATCATGACTTCGAACCGCAGGTCGCGGCTGACATGTCTCAACCGCTCCACGTCCGCCGCCGTGAACGGCGACCGGCTGACGAGGAGCGTGCCGACGCTCTCCGGCTGCCCGTCTTCGCGCGCCTCGCGGATGTTCCGCACGAGGAGCATGTGGCGGCGCGGCGCGGCGATGCCCGCATCGGCCAGCGCCGCGCTGGCGAGCGCCACCAGACGGTAGACCTCGCCCGGCCGGTCCGCCGCGTACCACCGGGAGACGCTCAGCATGCCCGTGTCGGACAGACGCGACAGGAACACTCGCCACGCCTCACGGGTGTACAGCGCGTTCTCGCTCATGACGAAGGCGCCGGCCGCCGTGGCGGCCCACGTGTCGATGAGGGAAATCTGGAGCACGTCGTACCGATCCGTTTGTCGCGCGAGAAAGCTCCGCGCCTCGTCGTTCACGAAGCGCACCCGCGGGTCGCGATCCAAATGCCCCGTGAAGTCGCCGAACCGGCCGTTCACGACGCGGAGGATGTCGTCGTTGATCTCAATCGCGGTGATACGGGTCGCGCCAAACGCCAGCGCCGAGAGCACGTCGCGGCCGCCGCCCGCGCCGATGATGGCGACCGACGGCCCGGGCCGCAGGTAATACCCGACGTTCGTGACGTCGAACTTGAGGTGATCGATCTCCTCGGGCCGGCCGGAATACCCGGTCATGACCGTGCCCGCGCTGACGTCGATGTCCATCTGGAGCTGGTGGACCTGTCGGTCGGCCGGCAAGGCCGAGCTCAGGCCCCAGCCGGTCGGCGGCCGCAGGCGCGTCGCCACGCCCGTCACGCGCACGCGGGAGTACGAGTTCCACTTCTCGTAGAGCGGGCGGGCCTCGAGCGCGCCCTTGATGTAGAGGATGCGGAACACCGCAAACTGCCGCCAGACCAGGCTGGTGTGCACGACCGCCGCGCCGGCCAGGACCAGGGTCACCGCGGCGGACGCGATGACGAGCCGGCGACCCCCCGCGTCGATCGCGAAGGCGAGGCTCGCGACACCGGCCAGGGCGCCGACCGCGACGACGGATGTCACGGCGTCCGTGACCTGCAGGAGACCGACCACGACCAGGCATCCCGCCGCCGCGCCGGCCAGATCGGCGGCGTACAAG
>JANOGJ010000406.1:0-2403 GCA_031405995.1 Acidobacteriota bacterium | reverse complement strand
CCGGCACGAGCTCGACGGGGAGCACGACGACGATGCGGTCCACGGACGGGTGGGCGTCGAAGGTCTCGACCGACCGGCGCACGAGGGTCCGGCCACCCAGGTCGAGCAGCTGCTTCGGCTCGCTCGCGCCCATGCGGGCGCCTCGGCCGGCGGCCACGATAATCACGCCGACAGACATCGGAGAATCATACGGGCAACTGGGGAACTCGTGAACGGGTGAACTCGTGAACGGGGAGGAGCGACCCGGCCGATTGTCAGGCCCCGCAGTACGTCGCGACCCGCGCGCGTGTCATGGCCGACGCGCGGTCCGCGGCACCGGCCGGAAGCGCGGCGGGCGCGAAGATCACCACCAGCGCGCGCGTGGTGCCCGACGTCACCATCGTCCGCGCCGAGTCGGAGCTGGGATTGCCGAACGGGCCGGAGGCGTCGGCGAGCGTGAGCCGCCCGGCGACATGGACCGTGTCCTTCCTGATGCCGGCGTACTCCTCCCCCTCGAGGCCGAGGCGGAGGACGACGTCGCCCGCGATCCGATCGAGGTCGTACAGCCCGAACGGCAGCTGCGACTCGAGCGAGCACCAGTTGATCACGTCGACGAGGCTGTTGATGCGGGGCAGCTCGCCGCCCTTGCGCACGCGGCGCAGCAGCGCTTCGGACGACGGCCGCGTCTTCGTCGGATCCAGGCCGACGCGCTTGTACATCGCGCGCACCGCGGTCATGACATCGGCCTGATCGGGCGCGGCGCGCTGGGCCGCCGCGGCCAGGCGGAGCGGCTCGTCCATGCGCCCGTCCCGATCAACGACGACGACGGGCTCCAGCACGAGCCAGGCCGGCCTGACGATCGACGCGACGCCGGGATCGACGGTCGTGTTCACGGCAGCGCGGACCGCACGATCGCCTGCACCCGCTCGGCGAGCCCCCGCGCGTCCTCCCTCCCGAGGGTCGACGTCGGGATCGCGTCGTGGATCGTCACGCGCACCGTCGCGGGGCGCACCGTGAGGCGCCCTTTCGGCATGACGTCGCGGCTGCCGCTCACGGTCACGGGCACCACGGGCAGGCCGTTCTCAATCGCCAGCAGGAAGATGCCGGCTTTGAACTTGAGCAGCTGCCCGTCGCCCGTGCGACCGGCCTCGGGAAAGACGACGAGCGACGCGCCCGAGCGCGCCATGCGCTGCATCCGCTTGAAAATGCCTGCGCCCGGGTTCACCCGGTTCACCAGCACGTGGCCGCTCCGGTGCAGGTGCCAGCCGATGAACGGCACGTAGAGCAGCGACGCCTTGGCCATGACCCGCAGCTGTCGCGGCAGCGCGGTAAACACGATCGGGACGTCGTAAAAGCTCGCGTGGTTCGCGACGAACACGCAACTCTCGCCATCCGCCGGCAGCGGCCGGCCGACCCGCTCGAGCCGGACGCCGCTCGTCCAGACGATGAACCGCGCCCACCACTGCGCGCAGGTGTGGGCGCGAAACCCGCGGCGGTCGAAGAGGCCGGCCAATAGCGACAGGGTGCCCAGCACGATCGTCGCGATCCCGATGACCGGGATGAGGAAGAAGACGGTCCGCCACCAATGGAACGGCGGCAGACTCACGCGTGCGCGGCCCGCTCCGGCCGGGTCGCGGTCTCATCCTGACCGGCGCGATCGGCGGGCTTGGGCGCGGCCTCCGCGGCGCCGGCGGAGGGCTCGGTGCGGCGCGCGAAGATCATTCGGCCGGCCGTCGTCTGCAGGACGCTGGTCACCGCGATGTCGATGTTGCGGCCGATGCGGGTGCGCGCGTTGTCGACGACCACCATCGTGCCGTCGTCGAGGTACGCCACGCCCTGATTCGCTTCCTTGCCTTCCTTCAGGATGAACACGTTCATCAGCTCGCCGGGCAAGGCCACGGGCTTCAGCGCGTTCGCGAGGTCGTTGATATTGAGGACGTCCACGCCCCGCAGCTGCGCGACTTTGTTGAGATTGAAGTCGTTGGTGACGATCCGGCCGAGGAGCGCCCTGGCAACCTCGATGAGCTTCAGGTCGACTTCCTTGACCCGCGGGAAATCGAGATCGGAGATGAGCACCTCGACGCCCGCCATCTTCTGCATGCGGTGCAGGATGTCGAGGCCGCGCCGGCCCCGGTTGCGGCGCATCGAGTCGGATGAATCGGCGACGTACTGTAGTTCCTTCAGGACGAACTGCGGCACGACCAGGGTCCCGTCCAGAAACCCGGCCTCGACGATGTCGGCGATCCGGCCGTCGATGATCACGCTGGTGTCGAGGATGCGGTAGCGGCGCTCGGGGCGCGCGTCGCGGAACAGCGACGCGAACTTCGCCGGTTCGAGCCACTCGCCTTTCCTGGCGCCGAACATCAGGCCGAGGAACGGGAAGCCCGCGACCAGCAGGCCGTGCAGAAACTGGACCTTGGTGTT
>JANOGJ010000336.1:0-3049 GCA_031405995.1 Acidobacteriota bacterium | reverse complement strand
CCACGCGGATTGGACCTTACGAAATCATCGGTACGATCTGCAGCGGCGGTATGGGCGAGGTCTACCGGGCTCACGACAAACGGCTCCATCGCGACGTGTCCATCAAGACGCTGACAACGCTCCTGGCGAACGACCCGGAGCGTCTCGCACGCTTCGAGCGCGAGGCCCAGACGCTCGCGGCGCTCAATCATCGGCACATCGCGTCGATCTTTGGGTTCGAGGAATCGGCGGGGATCCGATGCCTGGTCATGGAACTCGTCGAGGGCCCGACGCTGGCCGACCGCATTGCGCGCGGCGCCGTGCCGATCGCGGAAGCGCTCGGGTATGCGCGGCAGATGGCCGACGCGCTCGAGGCGGCGCACGAGAAGAGCATCATCCATCGCGACCTCAAGCCCGCCAACGTCAAGCTCACGGCTGACGGCGAGGTGAAGGTGCTCGACTTTGGTCTCGCCAAGGCGCTGGACCCCGCGACGACGTCGGGCGCTGTGGCGGAGTCCCCCACGCTCACGGCCCGCGCGACTCAGATGGGGATGATCCTCGGCACGGCCGCCTACATGGCGCCGGAACAGGCGCGCGGCAAACCGGTCGATCGCCGCGCCGACGTGTGGGGATTCGGGTGCGTGCTGTACGAGCTCCTCACCGGCCGGCGCGCGTTCGACGGCGAGGAAATCACCGACGTGCTCGCGCGCCTCATCGAGCGCGACCCGGACTGGAGCGCGTTGCCGCCCGAGACCTCGCCCGCCCTGCGCCGGCTGCTCACCCGCTGTCTGACGAAGGATCCCAAAGCGCGGCTGCGCGACATCGGCGAGGCGCGCATCGCGATCGACGAAATGATCGGCGGTCAGACGGCCGCGTCGGCGATCGCGAGCGCGCCGGTGCCCGCCATGGTCCAGCACCAGCCGCGGTGGTCGGCACTCCCCTGGGTCGTCGCCGCGCTGATGAGCGGCGTGGCGATCGCCGCGATCGCGTGGCCCCGCAGTGGGGTGACTGTCACCCCGTCGGCCGAGGCGGGTGTCACGAGGGTGGAACTCAGCCTGCCGGTCGACGTGGAGTTCTTCTCGAGTCCGCGGCTCTCGCCCGATGGGACGCGAGCCTCGTTCGTCGGCGTGCACGAAGGCGTCCGGCAACTCTATCTCCGCGACCTGAACCAGTCCGAGACGAGGGCGATCCCCGGCACCGATGGCGCCAACATGATGGCGTTCGCGCCGGACGGTCAGGCCGCCGTGGTGCTGCTGACCGATGGGCGGATTCGTCGGCTGACGTTTCAAACCGGCATTCTTGACGACCTGGCCGGCACGGCCGACCTCCTGGGAGGTGTCGAATGGGCGGCGGACGGCACCATCTACTTCAGCCAGCTCACCCGCATCATGGGCGTGCCGTCGGTCGGCGGTCAGGCCAGGGAGATTACGACCCTCGACACCGCGGGCGGCGAGACATCCCTGATCTGGCCGGTCTCCACCCCTGACGGCCTGACCGTGCTCTTCACGTCCTGGCGGCAGGCCAAGTCCGGTCCGAAGCCGCGCATCGAGGCCGTGCCCGCCTCCGGCGGCACGCGGCGGGTCGTCGTCGAGGGCGCCGAGTACGTGGTCGCGATCACCGCGACCCGCATCGCCTTTCAGCGGGAAGGCGGGCTCTACGTGGCGCCGTTCGACCCCGTCGATGCGCGGGTGACCGGGCCACCGATCAAGATCTCGGAACAGATCCACATGAACCCGAACGGCAGCCCCGCCGCGGATCTCGCCGGTACGGGCACACTCATCTTCGCGGCGAGTAAGGTGTTCTACGGCCGCCTCGTCTGGGTGTCGCAGGAAGGCTTCGAGCGCGCGATCAATGCGCCCGCGCGGGCGTATCAGAACGTGCGGGTGTCGCCCGATGGCCGGAGCGTCGCGTTCTCCGAGGCGGGCGCCATCTGGACGCTCGACGTCAGTCGCGGCGCCATGACGCGGGTGTACGTCGGGGCGAACGGGCTGACCGGGTTCCCGGTGTGGTCGGCAGACGGCACGCGGCTTTTTTTCAGAAGTTCTGACGGCATCTACTCCCAGCGTGCCGATGGCGAGGGCCAGGCGCAGTTGCTCGCCGACACGACCCGGCTGGACTATCCGTCCTCCGTCTCCCAGGACGGCACGACCCTCGTCATGCTGCGCATTCTGTCGGACAGCGGCGGCGACATCCTGGCCGTGCCACTCAAGGGCGGGCCCCTGCGGACGATCGTCGCGACGCGGGCGTACGAAGGCGGGCCGCAGGTCTCTCCGGACGGCAAGTGGCTGGCCTACGTCTCGAATGAGTCAGGCCGCATGGAGGTCTTCCTCCGCCCGATGGACGGACCCGATCGGAAGTGGCCCGTCTCGGCCGGCGGCGGGCTGCACCCGCTGTGGAGCCGCGACGGGCGCCAAGTGTTCTTCCGGACGGGCCAGCAGATGCGCGTGGTGGACGTCCAGACCTCACCCGACGTGCGCCTCAGTACGCCCAGGACACTCTTCGAACGTCGCTATTCCTTCGGCCCGAATCTGACGGTGCCGAACTTCAGCCTCAGTCACGACGGCAAGGACCTGCTGCTCGTCCGCGAGGAAAGCGGCAGCGGTCACCTCAGCGTCGTCTTCAACTGGCTCCAGAACGTCGGACGGTAGGCAGCCCCACTCGACACTTGACGCTCGACCCGTTCTTTCGCTATATTTTCGCCTCATCTTTTACGCCCTTTCCTGGAGGTACCGATGGACCCGCAGCAAGCGAAGTTCCTGATCGATCAAATGGCCGGCCTGTGGGAGGGCGAGTTCCCCGCCACCTGCGCCGTCCTCGCCGCCGTGCCCGACGCGGGCCGCGACTACAAGCCGGATCCCAAGTCCCGCACGGCGTGGGAGTTGGCGACGCACATCGCGACCGGCGACATGTGGTTTCTCGACAGCATCCTGGCCGGCGCGTTCGTGTGGGATGAGGAAGCCTCCAAGGCGGCGGCCGCTCGCTTCGCGAACATCGCGGACGTCGTCGCGTATTACAAGCAGACGTTTCCCGCGAAGGTCAAGCAGCTCCGCGCGCTGCCGGCCGAAAAGGC
>JANOGJ010000301.1:0-14457 GCA_031405995.1 Acidobacteriota bacterium | reverse complement strand
TCCAGACCAACCGGTCGCGGTCGCTCTGGTCGCCCGCGCTCGGCCCCGGCACGGGACCGGATCGGCCCAGCTACGCGCCCGGCCGGGGACCGGACGATGCCGTGCTGGGACGAGTCGATCGGTGGTTCGATCCCACGGCATTCGTGCTGCAGCCGGCGGGCACCTTCGGTAACGTCGGCCGCAATGAGTTGCTGGGCCCCGACCTCCGGACCGTGGACCTGTCGTTCAGCCGCCAGTTCGCGGTGAAACCGCTCGGCGAGCAGGGCCGGATCGAGCTCGGGGTCGAGATCTTCAATCTCTTCAATCGCGCGAACTTTGGACCGCCGTCCCTCGTCGCATTCAGCGGGTCGGCGGATGGCGAGGCGCCGCTCGGGTCGTTCGGGCAGATTCGAAGCACGGTCACGTCGTCGCGGCAGGTGCAAGTCGGGTTGCGCGTACGGTTCTGACCATCAGGAGCAGCAGAGCAATGAAGGCACGATGCACATGGACACTCGCGTTCGTCGTGGCGTTGATCCCCGCGCTCGCGTCGGCGCAGGCCATTCGCGGCACGATTCAGGGCCGCGTCACCGACCCAAGCGGGCAGGTGGTGGCCGGTGCCGAGGTTGTCCTCGTCGCCGAGCGTACCGGCGCGACCCGAACGACACGCACGGACGCGCGCGGCTGGTTCCTGCTCACGCCCGTCGATTCGGGCGCGTATGAAGTCCGGGTGGGCCGCGAGGGCTTTCGACGGCACGCGCAGCCGGTGTCGATGCTCGTCAATCAGGCGCTCCGGCTGGACGTCGTCCTGCAGACCGGCTCGATTTCCGAGGTCGTCACGGTCACGGCGCCGGCCTCGACGCTGGATCGGGCGGCCGGCTCCCTGCGGTTCCGGATCGGCGCCGATCAGGTCGCCAACCTGCCGCTCGACGGCCGCAACTTCCTCGAACTCGCGCTGCTCGGCCCAGGCGCGGCGCCCGCCGCCCAGGGATCGGCCGGTTCGGTCCGCGGCGATTTCGCCTTCAACGTCAACGGCGCGCGCGAGGACGCGAACGCGTTCCTCCTCGACGGGGGCTACAACTTCGATCCCAAGCTGAACTCCGTCGCCGTGCGGCCGCCGGTCGACGCGATTCGCGAGTTCGAGGTGCTCACGAGCGCGCCTGACGCGTCCTTCGGCCGCTCGGCCGGCGCCCAGGTGAACGTTGTCACGCGG
This sequence comes from Acidobacteriota bacterium, assembly GCA_031405995.1. Taxonomy (GTDB): domain Bacteria; phylum Acidobacteriota; class Vicinamibacteria; order Vicinamibacterales; family SCN-69-37; genus JANOGJ01. Next base: position 13,268 of record JANOGJ010000301.1, on the reverse strand, counting down.
AGCGGGTCCAACCGGCGCGAGGGGACGGCGTACGAGTTCCTGCGCACGGGCGGGTTCAACGCGCGCAACTACTTCGCGCCGACGAACGAGCCGGCGCCCGACTACGAACGCCATCAGTACGGCGGCTCGTTCGGCGCCCCAATCAAACGCGATCGCTGGTTCGTGTTCGCCGACTATGAAGGCACGCGCCTGTCCGAAGGCGTGACAGGCGTGACGAACGTGCCGACGCTGCTCGAGCGGAACGGCAACTTCTCGGAGGGACGGTTCACGGCCCCGCGCAATCCGTTCACGGGCCTGCCGTTCGCGGGCAACCAAATACCCGACTTCTTCCAGCATCCGGTCGGCCGCGCCCTGGCGGCGCTCTATCCGGCGCCGAACCGGTCGGCGCCGTTTGCCAACTACGTCTCGTCGCCGGTCCTCGACGACGCCGTCGATCAGTTTGACGTCCGGGTGGACCAGGTGCGCACGCGATCCACGCTCACGGTGCGATACAGCTTCTCGGACCGGCGCCTGTTCGAGCCGTTCTCGGGCCCCGGTTTCGCGGCCGTGCCGGGCTTCGGCACCGACGTGCCGCGGCGGGCGCAGAACCTGCTCGGCTCGTACGTGAACACGTTCGGCAGGTTCATCAGCGAGGCGCGTGTCGGCTGGACGCGCGTGGCCACGGGCGTGTTTCAGCAGGGCCAGGGCACGAGCCTGAATCAGACGGTCGGGCTGCCGAACCTCTCGGCGAATCCGCGTGATTGGGGTCTGTCGTTCGTCAGCGTCGCCGGCTTCTCGCCGCTCGGGGATGAGTTCAACAACCCGCAGCAGGGCATCACCAACATGTGGCAGATCGCCGACACCATTTCGTGGGCGTCGGGCCGACACTTCTTCAAGACGGGCGGCGAGCTGCGGTTCCTCGGCCAGGAGGCGTATCGCGACGTGCAGTCGCGCGGCTACCTGACGTTCACCAACCAGGCGTTCACCGGCAACGCGCTCGCGGATCTGCTGCTCGGCCTGCCGACGGTCACCGTCGGCGCCAGGGTCGACAATCCGCAAAACCTCCACGCCTCGAGCTACGCGCTCTTCCTGCAGGACACTATTCAGCTGTCTTCGACGGTCACCGTCTCGGCGGGTCTGCGCTACGAACTGAACACGCCGCCGGTGGACGCGAACGACCGCGTGAACCTGTACGACCCCGCCACGGGTTCGATCGTGCCGGTGGGCGAGGGCGGGATGCCGCGCGCCGGGTACGAGGCCGACCGGAACAACCTCGCGCCACGGCTCGGCGTGTCGTGGGCGGCGCGGCCGTCGACCATCGTGCGCGCCGGGTACGGCGTGTCGTACGACCAGGCGGCGCTGGCGCCGAACGAGTTCCTCTATTTCAACCCGCCGTACTTCGACCTCCGGACGTACTTCACGATTCCCGGCGCCTACACGCTGACACTCAGCGATCCGTTTCCCGCTGCGTTTCCATTTGCCCTGCCGCCGTCGGTGACGGCCGTGCAGCGCGACCTGCGGACGAACTTCCTGCACCAGTGGAACCTGACCGTCGCGCAGGAGCTCGGCGCCAGCCGGACGCTCGAGCTGGCGTACGTCGGGTCGCGCGGCCGGAACCTCATCGCCGCGCGCGACATCAACCAGCCGCCGGCGAGTCCGTCGCCGTTCAACCTGCGGCCGAATCCGTTCTTCGGCGACGTCACGATGATCGAATCGCGCGCCGAGTCGGCGTACGACGCGCTGGAGGTGCGGCTGCACCAGCGCCTCGAGCGCGGCTTGTCGTTCCAGGCGTCCTACACGCTCGGGTCGTCGGACGACGACGCGTCGGGCTTTTTCTCGAGCGCGGGCGACGCGAACTTTCCCCAGGACAGCAATGCGCCCGGTGCGGAGTGGGCGCGGTCCAACTTCGACGTGCGCCAGCGGCTGGCCCTGAGCGGTTTGTGGCAGCTCCCGTTTGGGTCGGATCGCAAGTGGCTCAATCGCGGTTTCGGCGCCACCTGCCTCGGGGGCTGGGACGTCTACTTCGTGCTGTCGGCCCAAACCGGCCGGCCGTTCACCGTGGCGATCCATCCGGACATCGACAACAGCAACACGGGCCGCGCGAGCCTCGGCTTCGGCTCGAACGATCGCCCGAACGTCTCCGGCGATCCCTCGCTCTCGGATCCGACGGCCGATCGCTGGTTCAATACGGCGGCGTTCACCATGCCGCCGTTCGGCAGCTTCGGGAACGTGGGCCGGAACTCGCTCGAGGGCCCGGGCGCGAAGGCGCTCAACCTCGCGTTCGCCCGGCGCGTGCCCTTCAGCCGCGGCGCGCTCCAGGTGCGGCTCGAGATCTTCAACGCGTTCAACTGGACCAATCTCGGTCTGCCAGACAACTTCCTGGGCTCGCCGACGTTCGGACAGATTCTCAGCGCTGGCGCGCCGAGGCGAGTGCAGGTGGGAGCCCGATTTACGTTCTAATCGAGAATCGATAGTCGGCGATCTTCAATCGACGGATCGATAATCGATGAATCGTGCGATCGATTGTCCATTGTCGCTTGCCGATTCGCGATTGCCGATTGTCGTTTATCGATTATCGATGCTAGTCTCTGTCCGTGTCCTGGATCATCTTTGCCATCGGCGCGGCGCTGTCCTGGGGTCTCTACGGTCCGACGCTGCACGGCGGGCAGGTCAAACTCGGGAGTCCCTTTCGGGCGCTGCTCTGCGTCGGCCTCGCGTACATGATCATCGGGATCGTGGTGCCGCTCGTGGCGCTGGCGTCGCAGGGTGAGCTCGGGTCAAAGGGCTGGAACGCCGCCGGCTTCACGCAGGCCACGCTCGCCGGCCTGCTCGGCGCGATTGGCGCCGTGTGCATCATCTACGCGTTCCGCGCCGGCGGCCTGCCGACCTACGTGATGCCGCTCGTCTTCGGCGGCGCGCCGGTCGTGAACGTGCTGTTCTCGATGTACCTGCACCCGCCGAAGGTCGCGCCGAATCCGCTGATCTGGGTCGGTTTCGCGCTCGTCGCGATCGGGGCGAGTTTGGTTTTGTATTTCAAGCCGCAGAGCTGAGACCATCGATAGTCGGGAATCGGAAAAGGGCAATCGGGAACGAGACATCGGGAAACGGCAATCGACAGCGGCCGTGCCGATTTACGATTTATCGAATCGCCGATAAGTCGATTATCGATTTTCGATTGCCGATTGTCGATGCTATCGAACTCCGGCCCTGACTTTCCCCAGCGTGAACTCGAGCGTCTCTTTCGGGATGCTCGTGATGAACGGATTGATCAGCCAGCCCAAACCGAACGGCACGGCGCGCGTGAGTGAGATCGACTCGCACTGCTCGTAAACGCCCTCCGGCCGCTGGTCGAACCAGCAGTAGGTGTGGAGCCGCCAGAGAAACCCCTGGCCGCGATCGGCGGGCGTCCGTCGCTCACCCGGCGTGCCCGCATCCTCCACTTCGTAGATGTTCGACGCGATACTTTTCGTCACGACGCTGGTCGGTCCGAGCGTCCGGTATTCGACACCGTAGTCGGCGTCGAGCACGACCGTCAGGACCTTTTTGGCCCACGTCCGCATGGTGACGTCGAAGCGATCGGGAGACTGGGTCCGCACGCGCGCGCGCTGGATCATCGGCCCGAATCGCGCGGGGTACTGCGGGTAGTCCTTGACGAAGGCCATCACGCGGTCGATGGCCACGCCGGGCAGCAGCACGGTGCCGATCCAATGGTGGATGAGGCCGTCGGGTGCGGTGATGTCGGTCGTGCCGTCGCGCGTCTGGAGCCGCGCCGACACCACCTCGCCCAGCTTCAGCCGGCCGAGCATCGCCCGGCGTCCCGGGTCCAGCTGGCGATCGACCCAGAGAAACGGCGACGCGCCGGACATCTCCGTGGCCATGCGGGCTTCGGTGAGCGTGACGTAGCGGTCGAAGGCCGCCAGCGTGGCCGGCTTCAGGTCAGCCGCCGGCGCCGCCGCGCCGATCGAGAGCAGGGCGGCGACGAGCGCGGCCGCTACCGGCGGGTGCGCTCGCCCACGGCCCATAGGTACGACGAGGTCCGGATGAAGAGCTGGCCGTCCGAGATCGCCACGGTGCTCAGGCAGTACGGCGAGCAGTCGCCGGCCAACGAGTTGGAGGCCAGGATTTCAAACTTCGGGCCCGCGCGGAACACCGTCGTGACGCCGTCTCCCTCCGTGGTGACGTAGATCTTCCCGTCAGCGAGGATCGGCGACGCGCTGTAGTCGCCGATTCCAGTCGGCAGGCGTTCCGGGCCGTAGACCGTCGCGCCCGTCTTCACGTCGAGCGCGAAGACCACGCCGCCGTCGCGCACGACGTAGAGCAGCTTGCCGTCGCTCACCGGCGTCGGGACGTCCGGGCCCTGTGCGAACTGCCAGACGACGTGTGAGGCCGCGACGTCGCCGCGGCCGCCCGGTCGAATGGCGACCAGCGGATTGTTTCGGCTGGGCGCGATGACGAGGCCGTCCACGAGCGTCGGCGACGCGACGATGCGGTACGCGCCGTTGTTCGTCGGGTTGAGCACATCGGCGCGCCAGAGCTCCTTGCCGGTGGCGGGATCGTGGCCGGTGACGGCGTCGCCGCCCGTGACCACGAGCTCGGCGCCGCTCCCGACCGGCACCCACAACGGTGTCGTGTAGGAGTCCGGCGATTCGTTGCGCGCGATCGTCGGTCGTTCAACCTTCCACAACGTCTTGCCCGTCATCGCATCAATCTTGAGGACGTACGACGGGTCGTCCGTCTTCATGCCGTGCAGCACCTGCACGTACAGCGCGCTGTCCTTGAGGAGCGGCGACGAGGCGTAGCCCCAGTTGAGGCCGAACCGGCCGTAGTCGGCCTGGATGTCCCGCGACCAGACTTCCTGGCCCTTGAAGTCGAAGGCCTTGAACGCGCCCACGCCGGTCAGCACCCAGATGTGGCGTCCGTCGGTGACGGGCGAGGGCGACGACATGTTCTGCTTGCGCTGCATGTTGTTGCCGCCGGCGATCGGCCGCTTCCACAGGATCGCCTGCGTGTTCCTGTCGATCGCCCACAGCTCGAGGTCGCCGGTGTTGGCCGCCGTCGCGACGTTCAGAAAGATCAGATCGCCCCAGATGATCGGCGTCGAGCCGCTGTAGGCCGGCAGCGCCAGCTTCCACGCGACGTTTTTCGTGTCGATCCTCGAACACGCGAGCGGCAGGAGGGGCCGTCCCTCGCGCCCGCCGCCGCCGCGCTGCTGCGCGCCGTCCGGCATCTCCGGGGCCGCGTCACGAACGCCGGCGGCCGGCGTCGACGCCTCCGGCGCCGGGACGCACGTGGCGCTCCACGACACCGGCAGGTTGGTTCCGGTGGCCACGCCGTCGAACGACGGGCCGCGCCAGTGCGGCCAGTTCTGAGCCTGGGCCACTAGCGCCGCGCCGGCGAGGAAGGCGGCCGCCGAGACGGTCAAGAGGAATCTGCGCATGGGGAACATCTTACCTATGCCCGTGTCCGTAGGAGAAATAACGAGGTCGGGGCTCGTTCTTCGCGAAAAACGAGCCCCGACCTCGTTATTCCCGGCGCAAGGATTGGACCAACGGTAGGCGGCGGACGCCGCGCGTGGCGAGGACAGCCGACAGCAGGCCGGCCAGCGCGACCGGGACGAGCCAGACCAGCGCGCTCCAGGGCAGCGCGCCGCCCCGCGCCAGGACCACCGGCGCGACGGCGACGAGCGCGGCCGCGACACCGACCGCGAGTCCGACGCCGACCAGCGCCAGGTGTTCTGAGGCGACAACCACTTGCAGGTCTCGGCCCGTGAAGCCCGACACGCCGAGCAGCGCGAGCTCGCGGCGCCGTTCGAGCACGTTGCGCGCGATGACGGCGACGAGCCCCAGGCATCCGAGCCCCAATCCCAATCCGCCGAGCGCCTGGAACGTCGAGAGATACGTGTTCTCGACGCGATGAAAAGCGTCGAGTCGTCGAGCCGCGTCCTCGGCGTCGAGTCCGAAGTCTGACAGCGCGTCCTCGAGCGCCCGCGAGACTGCGTCCACGCGATCGGGCGTCGCGCCGGGCACGGCCACGAGAAACGCGCGGTACCCGGCGACCGCCGGGAAGAGCTGCCGGAACGCCCGTTCCGCCACGAGAATTTCGCCCTGGAGCACCGAGTCGTCGAGCGACGCGACGATGCGCAGACGAATCGGCCGGTTGGTGTCGGCGTCGACGGTGATGACGTCGCCGACGGCCGCGTGCAGCACGTACTGAAGGGACGTCGCGTCCACGACGGCGGGCACGACGCCGTCAGGTCCGGCCTCACCCAGCAATCGCCACGGATTCGCGCGCTCCGCGTCCGTCGCGGCGAGCGACGCCGCAAAACGAAACGGCGCGGCTTCGATCATCCGATCCGGGACGCCGAGCATGCGCGGCCGCCGCGGCTGATACAGGTTGAGACAGCTGGTGTCGTCGCCGGGCCGTAGTCGCAGGCCGACGAGCGTGACGCCGGCGAGCGGACCGCCGGCCGCGACGTCGAGACCGACCGCGCCGCGCCCTTCCGCCGTCGCGAGGTCGTGGACGATCGGCAGCTCGGACTCGGCAATGAGGGCGAAGCCTCCCGTCCCTGACTTCGCGTCCCCGCTCGCGTCGGCGCGCTTGCGAAAGGCGTCGACCGAAACCAGGAGAAACACCGCCGCGGCGACGAGGCCCGCCGACGTCAGACTGCGGCCCGGACGCCAGGACGCGTTGGCGAGACCGAAGCGCACGAGGCCCGAGCCCCGCGCCGCCGCCGGTCTCGACCGGAGCCACAGAGCGAACGCCGCGAGCCCCGACGTCAGGATGAGCATGCCGGCGCCGAAGAACGCCCCGGCATCCGGGACGACATCGAATGCCGCCATGACGGACAGAATTACCGCCAGCACGAACGTGCTGACCGCGAGGCGCCCGGCCGTCGATCGCCCGGACGCCGAAACGGCGTCGGCCGCGCCCGTCAGCAACGCTCTCGGCGTGCGCCGGCTCGCGCCCCGAACCGTGACGACGATGGCGATGAGCGCCGACGCCGTGCCGCCCACCGCGCCCACGGCGAGCGCCCGCCAGTCGACGTGCAACTGGAGCAATGACGTCCCGACCGCGCCGATCCACCAGGTGCGGAGGCCCAGCATCATGAGCGCCGCCCAGCCGATCGCGAGGCCCACCCCGGCCAGGGCGCCGACGAGCGCGACGCCCAGGCCCTCGAGGCCGAGCCATCGGCGAATCGCCGACGCTGAAAAGCCCGTCGCGCGCAGGACGCCGATCTGCGCCTGGCGCGTTTCGAGACTCAGTCGAAAGAACAGCGCGGCCAGCAGCAGCGCCGCCGCCATGAGGAAGAAGCTGAAGTAGGCGAAGTAGGCGCCGAAGTCGGTCGCGCCGGCCGACGCTTCCAGGTTCTGCCGCCGCACGTCCACGACGCTGAACCCGGCGCGCGACGGGCCGACGTCATGCGTCGTGTCCCGACGCACGCCGTCGATCGCCGCTCCGAGGTTCGCGCCAGGCGTCTCACGCTGCAGGCGCAGTGACGTGATCTGGCCGTAGCGCGATCGCCAGAGCCGCTGTCCGACGTCCAGCGCGATAAACGCCTTCGGCGACGTTCGATAGCGGTCCCAGTACGCCTCGTCCTTCGGCCGCACGCGCGAGAGATCGATCGGGAACGGCGGGTCCCAGTCCGAGAAGCGCTTCGATTCCGTGATGCCGGGATAGTCGGGCGCCAGGCGCCGATCGATCGCGAGGCCCGACATCGGCACGACGCCGGCGACGCGGAACGACGACCGATCGGTGACAAGGCGCCCGTCATCCGCCCATCGGTAGTACTCGAGGTCGAGGTCGTCTCCCGCCTTCGCGTGCAGATCCTCGGCCGCCCACGCAGTGAGGACGATCGGCGGCGCGCCGCCCGCCGCGGGTTGCAGCAGGCGGGCCAGCGACGGGTCGCCTCCCGCCTCGGGTCCGATCGCCGTCACGATCGAGTAGGGCAGTGAACGGCCGGAGACGGTCATCGCGTTGGCGAGCCAGGTCAGGACGGGCGAGACCGAGAGTGACGCGCGGGCCGCGCTCGCCGCGGCGGTGGCCGCGATCGCGTCTGGAATCAGGCCGCTCGACGACTCGACGATCACCATCGCTTCGTCGGGCGACGTCGTGAACGTCAGGCCCAGGTCGGCGACATCGAGTGCTGCCGAGAGCGCGCGCTCGACTCCGGCGGCGTCAGGCGGCGACCCGGGCGCGGCGGCCAGCAGCAGGCTGTTGGCGCGTCCGGCGAGGTCGAGGTCACGCTGCAGTCGCGCGAGGGACACGAAGGCCGCTCGGACCGCGCCCTGGCCGGGCGCGAGCGCGAACTCGCCCATGGCGTCGGCCGCGAGCACCCCGCCACTCCGCAGGCGGATGGTCCGCCCGATCTCGTCGCGGCGTCCGTGGAGCGAATCGGCCGGGATGTCGGTCGGCCGCGCGACGCGCAGGAGTACGGCATCGCCGCTCGCGGCGCCCAACTCCGCCGCGAGCGCCGGACTGAGCAGGATGGTGGTGTCGTCGGGTGCGGCGGCCGGAACGCCGTGAAATGCGAAGAACCGCGCGTCGATGCCGTAGACAGAGACCCGACCGGCGCGCCGGCCTGACGACTCGTGCCGGACCAGGCCCGGCAACGCGAGCAACGGCGCGACGTTGGGAAACGCCGCCGCCATCGCCGGTTCCCGAGTCAGGCGCGCGGCCAGGCCTTCCGTGAGCGGCCGTTCGGCGGCGATGACCACGTCCGTGCGCCCGAGCCGGCCCGACGTCAGCGCCGCCAGGCTGCCACGCACCGATTCGCCAACCAGCAGCGAGCCGGCCAGCACGGCGACGGCGCTCGCGACGCCGAGCACAACCGCGGCGTAGGTCCGCCGGTAGTAGACGACGCTCGCGCGCGCGACGTGCAGGAAGGTCATGGCACCGGCTGCAGGTGGCGATCGTTCAGCTCGAACCGGCGCCCGAAGCGCGCGGCCAGCGCCGCGCTGTGCGTCACGACCACCAGCATCGTCTTGTGCTCGCGGTGGAGCGCGAGCAGCAGGTCTGCGACCCCGTCGGCGGACACGCGGTCGAGGTTGCCCGTCGGCTCGTCGCACAGCATGAGCGACGGTTGCCGCACGAGCGCCCGTGCGAGGGCGACGCGCTGACGCTCGCCGCCCGACAACTCGCCGGGACGATGATCCAGGCGCGAGTCGAGGCCGACGTCCGAGAGCAGCCGCCGCGCGCGATCCGCGGCCGCCGCGGCGGCGGGACCCGCGACGAGCGTCGGCGCGAGGACGTTCTCGAGCGCCGAGAGTTGCGGCAGGAGCAAGTGGTCCTGGAACACGAATCCGACGGTGGAGCCGCGAAACGCCGCCTGCTCACGATCACCGAGCGCGTACGGATCCGTGCCGTCGATCGTCACGGCGCCCGACGACGGCGGCTCGAGCGCGCCGAGCAGGTAGAGCAGCGTGCTCTTGCCGCACCCCGACGGCCCCATGATCGCGACCGACTCGCCGCGCTCGACCGAGAGCGAGACGTCGTCGAGGATCGACAGGGGCCCACGGGGAGTGGGGTAGTGCTTGGAAAGTTTGGTGGCGATTAGCACTCAGTCTGTCCTCGCGAGTTTCCCAAACACGGTTTCCGCTTCCATCGCCATGTTCTCCACGCCGTAGAGGCGCCGGACGCCGTCCGCGCCAGCGCGCGCGAGGCCGGCCGCGCGGGCGCGGTCGGTGAGCAGCGCGAACAGTCCGTCCGCGAGCGCGTCGGGATCGTCTGGCGCCACGAGCAGGCCGCCGCCCGTGCGCCTGACGATCTCATGAAACGCGCCTCGATCGGGCACCACTACCGGTCGGCCGCTCGCCATCGACTCGAGGAGCGACAGGCCCTTCGGCTCGTCGTAGGTCACCGGCACCGACATCACGTCCATCTCCCGCAAGATCGCGAGTTTGCCCGCGCGGTCCGGCGCGCCGGCGTAGCGGAAGTGATCGCGCAGGCCCCACTCGCTGAATCGCGCCTCAATCGCTCGCAGGTACTCGCGATGCTCGTCCAGCAAATAGCCGGCGGCCAGCAGGCGAGTCGGCGGGACTCCGGGCCGGGACACGAGCCGACGGTAGGCCTCGGCGAGGACGTGCAGACCCTTCTCCGGCGCGATCCGCGCGAAGAACCCGACCGTGTACGGCGGCGTCGTCCGTGCGGGGGCCGCGTCATGGCCGTCGAGCGTGATGCCGATGCGGACCAGCTTGATGCGCTCGGGCGGAATCGCGAGGTACTTCGACATGAACTCGGCGCAGTACTCGCTCACGGCGATGAAGACGTCGACGTCCCCGATGCCCTTCCTGATGAGCGCGAGCGACTGCGACTTCCACGGCTCCTGCAGGTTCTCGAGGAACAGCTCCTCGCCAGCCATCGTGCACGCGATCGGCACGCCGAGCGCCTCGCGCAGCGGCCGGGCGAGGCCGATGAGCAACGTGAACGGCAGGTTGATCGCGTCGAAGCGCGGCTCGTGCTCGAGCCAGCGCAGCATCTTGCCGATTTCTTTCTTCTGAAAGCCTTCGACGCCCTTTAGCATCGACACGGTCATTTCACCGAGCACCGCCGGGTCGACCTTGATCTGCCGCTTCGACGCCAGCTTGAGCACGGGCGTCGAATCCCAGACCCAGTCGAGGAACGCCGGCGTATGTCGGAAGAGCGGAACGTGCTGTTCGAGAAACACGCTCACGCCGCCGAAGAGGACTTTCGGCCCGCTGACGTTCTGTTCGTCCGTCGTCGTCGGCGTATAGACGGGCGCGAGGACGACGTCGTGGCCACGGCGGAGCAGGGCCGCGGCCAGCGCGTTATCGCGCAGGCAGGTGCCGCAGTACATCTCGGCGGCGCCGGCGGTCAGATATAGAAGACGCATGATTAAGACAACTTAGAACTTAGAACTCTGAACTCAGAATGTAGACCATGACGGCGTGCAGGATGCTCTAAGTTCTGAGTTCAAAGTTCTGAGTTCTAAGTTACGTCATTCTTCCTAACCGACCCTCTGGAACGCACGTCGCCCGTACAGGTGTTCGAACAGGTTCCCCTCATGTGGCTGATCCCATGCGATTGAGTTCGTCTGGATCGGCCCGAGGTTCAGCCGCCCAATGAGGTCGGAGCCGAGCAACCTGTCAATCAGGGCCTGGTCCTTTGTCAGCGCCGTGACGACCAATGTGGAGCCGAGGCAGGCGGGGAGCGCCGCCGCTTCCGCGGGCGTGACATCCACGACTGACGCGAACGGAAAGAGGAACTCGCGGTTGGCCAGCGGGTGCGAAGACGAGGTGCAGTGAATGATCGTCGGCAGGAGGTACGTGCTCCCGCCGGACACGACAAGCCGCGGCCCCTTGCGATATCGCGCCGTGACGTCCTCGGCGCCTGGCTCGAGAAGGCCGGCGTCGATCTGGTCGGAGATGTGGCGCGCGACGCGCGGATCCACGAACGGCGCGATCGAGGCCGCGGGATCGTCGGCCGGGCGCGGGACGATGGCCGCAAGCCTGGCGGCCAGCGCGTCGGCGATCTCGCGGCCGTGGCTCGGCGTCCAGACGCCAGACGCGTTCACGCACGATCGGCCGCCGTTGTCGGCGATCGAGCCGGCGACGAGATCCAGATGGGTCGCGAACGCCGGTGCCTCGTCGCCGCCGAACAATACCTTGCTGTAGCCCGGACCGTGCAGCTCGATGCGCGGGTCGCCGGCGAAGGAGCCGACGGCGGCGACGTCGCCGAAGAACATGCTGCGGCCGCACTGGCGGACGATCTCGCCCGCGCCGGCGTGATCGCTCGGCAAGTAGTTCAACGCGGCGGGCGGCACGCCGGCCTTGAGCAGCGCCTGCAGCAGCCGGTACGGGGTCCAGGGCTCCGCGCCGCCTGGACGCAGGACGAGCGGCATCTTCAGCGCGACGGCGGGAATCCACAAGCCGTGCACGCCGGGCGAGTTGCTCGGGAGCACGACGCCGAGCGCCTGCGCCTTGGGATAGAAGCTCACGGCCTGTCCGCCGAATTCGCCGAAGCCGCGGTCGAGCACGCCCGGGTCGAGGCCGCGGGTGAGCCCGCGCAGGATGTCGCCGACGTGCTCCATCACGTTCGCGACGCGATCCATGTTGCGGCGCACCATCACGAACGGCATGCCGGTCGTGGCCGAGAGTTGCTCGACGTAGTCGTCGGGGCGCTGGCGGTCGTCACCGACGGGCAGCGTGTCGTTCCGGAAGATGCCGGCGGCCTCGCGGACCATCTCGACAAGTCGCGCGACGGGCACCCGCGCGAGCGACGCGCGCATCTCGTCCTGTTTCAGCAGATCGCGCCGAATCAGACCGACGTTGGCCTGGCTGATCTCGACGAACGGCTTGCCCGTGGCATGGTGCGGCGCCTTGGCGACATCAAGACTTCGGTAAGGAACGCCTCGGCGCAGAAGCGGGAGATGGAGCATGGTTAATAATATTGGTCATTGGCCATTGGAGATTGACCATTGCATTGGCCAATGATCATTGGGCCATTGCATTGGTCATTGATCAATGGCTCAATGCAATGGCCAATCGCCAATGACCAATAGCCAATTCATGAGCCCGACCGCCCTCGACGCGCATGTCCGTGAAACCGTCGCCTGGCATTTCGATCCCGAGACCGGCACGCCGTTCTGGCTCGACTTCGCGAAGCGCGCGGGGTGGGACCCAAGGAAGGAAATCCAGTCCTACAAGGACCTGGACCGGTTCGGACCGTTCCAGGACGAGTGGCTGCGCGGCGGACCCGTGCGGCGCTGGGTCCCGAAGGCGTACGCCGATCGGCCCATTTTCACCTTCGAGACCGGCGGGTCCACCGGTGTGCCGAAATCGCGCATCAACATCGAGGACTTCCGCATCGACTACGAGATGTTCAGCGACACGCTGCCCGACCAGCACTTTCCGAAGGGCAGCGACTGGCTGATGGTCGGGCCGTCCGGCCCGCGCCGGCTGCGCCTGGCCGTCGAGCACCTCGCGCAGCATCGCGGCGGCATCGCGTTCTGCGTCGATCTCGATCCCCGCTGGGTCATCAAGCTGCTCAAGGGCCGGCAGATGGATCAAGTCGAGGCCTATAAGCGCCACGTGATCGAGCAGGCGCTGACGCTCCTCAAGGCGCACGACACGATCCGCTGCATGTTCATCACGCCCAAGCTGCTCGAAGCGCTGGCGGAAAAGATCTCGCTCGCGAAAGCCGGCATCCAGGGAATTTTTTGCGGCGGCACCGAGATGACGCCGCAGTTCCATCGGTGGGTGCGTGAGGAAGTGCTCGAGGACGTCTTTTTCGCGCCGACGTACGGCAACACGCTGATGGGCTTGGCCGTCGGC
>JANOGJ010000291.1:0-1811 GCA_031405995.1 Acidobacteriota bacterium | reverse complement strand
ATACAGGTTGCCGTCGACCTTCATCGCCCACGCGCGGCGCCAGAGCCCCTCGTCCTTCCTCTCGAACTTGATGCGCCGCAAGTCGTGCAGATAGCCGCCCTCGGCGTGCACGATCTCGCCGAAGAGGCCCTTCCGCACGATGTTGAAGACCATCATCTCCATGCGGTCGTAGTTGCAGTTCTCCATCAGCACGCAGTGCTTCTTGTATTTCTCGGCGGCCTCGACGATCGCCCAGCAGTCATCGAGCGTCATCGCGGCCGGCACTTCCGTGGCGGCGTGCTTGCCGTTCTTCATCGCCGCGAGCATGACCGGCACGTGCCACTCCCAGGGCGTCGCGGTGTAGATCAGATCGAGCTGCTCGGTCTCGCACAGCCGTTCGAAGTCGCGCGGCCCCCGGTTGTAGACGGCCGGCGCGGGCTGCCCCGCCGCCGTGATGACCTTCGTCGCCCAATCCGTGCGTTCGGACCGGATGTCGCACACCGCCGCGACGCGACAGCCGGGGATGCGCAGCAGGTTCTGCACGTGGCCTCCGCCCTGGAGGCCGACGCCGACGAACCCGACGCGGACGGTGTCCATGGGCGGCGCCGCGAACAAGGCGCGCGAGGAGGCCTGCTCGGCTCGCACCTCGGTGACGCGTCCGGCGGCGGCGGCCAGGCCGACCGCGGCCACCCCCGTCTTGAGGAACTCGCGGCGATTCGGATCCAGGTCGGGACTCGTTTTCGTCCGAAAACGAGCCCCGACCTTGTTACGGTTTTGTTCTGACGACATCGGGGCCTCCGGACGGACGTGGTGGGCGCGGTTCAGCTCCCGGTGAACTTCGGTGCGCGCTTCTCGAGAAATGCTGTCGTGCCTTCCTGCTTGTCCTCGGACTCGAAGCAAATCGCCTGCGCGAGCGTTTCGATGAGCAGGCCCGAGTCGAGATCGACCCGCGACGACGCGTTCAGGGCGAGCTTGGCGAGCCGGATGGCGAGCGGCCCTCGCGCGAGCACCCGCGATGCCAGCGCGCGCGCGGCCGCCATCAGCCCCGCGGCCGGCACGACCGCGGTCACGAGTCCCCAGTCGAGCGCCGTCTTCGCGTCGATCGGATCGCCGGTCAAGACCATCTGCTGGGCGCGCCCGAGGCCGATCAGACGCGGCAGCCGTTGCGTCGCGCCGGCGGCCGGGATGATGCCAAGGCCGACCTCGGGCTGGCCGAACTTCGCGTGGTCCGACGCGACCCGCATGTCGCAGGCGATCGCCAGCTCGCAGCCGCCGCCCATGGCATGGCCGTTGATCGCCGCGATGGTCGGCTTCGGGAACCGCTCGACCGCCGCGAACACCGACGAATTGATCGCCAGCAGGCCGTCGTCTCGCCGTCGATCGCGCATCTGCCGGATGTCGGCGCCCGCGACGAAGACCTGGTCGCCGGCGCCCGTGATGATGACCGCGCCGACGTCGCTTCGCGGCCCGAGATCGGCGAGCGCGGCGGTGAGTTCGCCCACCGTCGCGCGATCGAGCGCGTTGCGGACCTCCGGGCGGTTGATGGTCAGCGTCGCGATGCGGTCTGAAACGTCGATCAGCAGGTTGCTCATATCACCAGAACAAGAGATCTCACCATGAAGAACATGAAGAGCATGAAGGAAATGCGGGGTGCAACACGACGCTCACGAAGGACACGAAAGCCCGGCGGCGTCCCCAGAGACGAGGGAACCGGAGCGCGAACGCCCCGTCACCTTCCCACGGGCCCCGACCCAGGGGCGCACGCGCGCCGGGTCCCACCTCCCAGGGCCCGGCCGTCAGCCGTGGGCCCGGCGAGTCCCCCCCCCCCCGCC
>JANOGJ010000257.1:0-12904 GCA_031405995.1 Acidobacteriota bacterium | reverse complement strand
GGAAACGGCCCGCCTCGGTGCCGGCGACGTCGCCGGTCATGAAGACGACGCGGCCGACGACGTGCGGCAACGTCCTGGTCACTTCATCAAAGAACGCGATACCGTCCATTTTCGGCATCTTCAGATCGCAGATGATCACGTCGTAATGGCGCTCGCGCAGGCGCGCGAGCCCCACCTCGCCGTCCTCGGCGCGATCCACGCGGAACCCCTCGTCGCCGAGCGCCGCCGCGACCGCCTCGCCGAGCGCCTGTTCGTCTTCGATGACGAGCGCGCGGCTGCCCGGCGGCACCGCGGGAAGCGCCTGCGCCGGCGCGGCGTCGGGCGCGCGCACGTGCGTCCCGCCAATCGGCAACTCAAGCAGGAATGACGCGCCACGGCCGGGCCGCGGCCCCATCACCAGGCGCCCGCCGTGTTCCTGCGCGATGGCGTACGCCACCGTCAGGCCCAGGCCCGTGCCCTTGCCGACCATCTTCGTCGTGAAGAAAGGATCGAAGATCCGGGTTTCGACGTCCTTGGGCACGCCCGGGCCGTCGTCGGCCACTTCGAGGATGACGGCGTCGCGCTCGGCGTCCTGCCAGGACCGCAGCACGAGCGTGCCGCGGCCATGCGCGTCGATCATGGCCTGCTCGGCGTTGACGATCAGGTTGAGCAGGACCTGCTGGATCTGATGCGGATCCGCGAAGACCGGCGGCAATGCCGCGGCGAGCGCCTGGATGATCACGATGTTGGCGGCGCGCTGTTCGAACGCGCGAAGCGCGAGCGTGTCGTGCACGACCTGGTTGAGATCGACGCGCGTGCGGGTCGTGTGGCGCTTGCGGGCGAACGTCTGCAGGCTGCGCACGATCCGCGCGGCGCGATCGGCGGCGTTGTGGATCGCGTCGAGGTCGCGCTGGGTCTGGTCGTCCAGGCGGCGTCCCGCCAGCCGCTCCGCGCAGGCCAGGATCGTGGCGAGCGGGTTGTTCAGTTCGTGCGCGACGCCGGAGATCGTCTGTCCGAGCGCGGCCATCTTCTCGGCCTGGGACAGCTGGTGGTAGAGGTCGCGGGCCTGATCCTGCAGCTTCTTGCGGGCCGTGACGTCCCGCATCACGGCTTCGACGCGCAGGGCGGCGCCGGGCGGCCAAGGCTCGGCCCGCGCGGTGACCTCGGTCCACATGGCCGCGCCGTCGGCGCGTCTGAGCCGCAGCAGGTAGCCCTGCACCTGGCCATCGCGGCCGAGCTGCTGCAGGAACTCGTGGCGCGCCTGTTCGTCGACGAACCGATCGGCGTCGAAGGGACGCACGGCCTCGGCGGGCGTGCCCGGTCCGAGCCCGAACATCAAACGAAGATGGGGATTGGCGGCGAGCGTCGTGGACGAATCAGTCTGGCCTGCGCCTGGTCGAAGGCCGACCAGGCCGATGAACACGCCCTCTTCGAGGCCTTCGAAGAGCCGCGCAAACGCGTCGTCCGGGAGCGAGTCGTCGAACTGACGGGCGGCTGATCCGGCCCGCATCAGCCTATTTGCCCTGGACTCCGCCCGGGCCAGGGCCTCCGGCGCGCTTCGGCATGGGCGTCGGCGTCCGGCTCGAACTGCCGGTGTACTTCTTGTCGATGGCGCCGCGGATGGCGGTGATGGTGGCCCCCGAGTTGTGCATCTGCATCGCGTCACGCGCGACGTCTAGGCAGATGGCTCAACCCACGCCGTGGTAATCCCAGGACGTGACGGTGCCGTCGGCCGTGCGGCCGCCCACGAAACAGTCGGCGTTGTGCTTGTGACCGGCGGTCTCGCAGCCGCAGAAGCACGGCACGTAGCTCAGCACTTCGGGATGCCGCGCCGCGAACTCGTACACCGAGCGCACGGTTTCCACCGACCGCGACCCATTCGCCACGGCGGCCGCGTTGAGCGGCGGCAGATCCGGCGCGACGATGAAGCCCTCGGACTTGGCGGTGGCGGGCGGCCGGGCCGCGCCCTGTGTGGATGTGGCCGGCGGCGGAGCCTGCCCGGCCGGCGGCGGTGAACACGCGGCCGCGGTCATGACGATGCCGGCCGCGACGATGCGCGTGACGTGTCTCGCGAACATGTCCGCATCCTACCATCTCGCGGTACACTTGTCGGTCATGTTTGCGACGCGCGTGCTCGCAGGACAAACGGCCGTGGTGACCGGCGGCGGCACGGGCATCGGCCTCGCGATCGCGCGCGCGCTGGGCGGCCTGGGCGCGAATGTCGTCATCGCCAGCCGCAACCGCGAGCATCTCGATCAAGGCCTCGCGGCGCTCAAGGACGTGGACTGTCGAACGCTGGCCGTGACGGTCGATGTCCGGCAACCCGACGACGTCGATGGCATGGTCGCCTCCGCCATTGAGGCGTTCGGCCGCGTGGACATTCTGGTGAATAACGCCGCCGGCAACTTCATCTGCCGCGCGGAGGACCTCTCGCCGAACGGGTGGAACTCGGTGATCGGCATCGTGCTGAACGGCAGCTTCTACTGTTCGCGAGCGGTGGGCCGCCACATGATCGCGCGCGGCGGCGGCGGGTCGATCGTGTCGATCCTGGCCACCTACGCCTGGACGGGAAGCGCCGGCACGATCCACTCGGCGTCCGCCAAGGCCGGGGTGATGGCCATGACGCAAACGCTCGCCGTCGAGTGGGCGCCGCATCAGATCCGGGTCAACGCCGTGGCGCCTGGTCCGATCGAGTCACCGGGCGCCGCACGGCAACTCTGGTCGTCGGACGCCGCGGCGGCCGCCCTCATCGAGTCGGTGCCGCTCCGCCGATGGGGCCGCCCCGAGGAAATCGCCGATGCGGTGTCGTTCCTGGTGTCCCCGCACGCCGCCTACATCACCGGTGACGTGCTGACCGTGGACGGCGGACAGTGGCTCAACCGCGGATTTGGATTTCTGGGTTTGCAAACGTAAATGGCGCGACTCCCGAAAATCGCCGATCTGGACGCCAACGCGAACGGCTGGGGCTTCTTCCTCTGCGCGCGAAAGGACCTGCGGTCCAGCCGAAGCGGCGGCGAGTACCTCGATCTTGTCTTCCAGGATGCGTCGGGCGAGGTTCGCGCCAAGGTGTTTCAGGATGTCGAGGCGCTGAAGAAGGAATTCGACGCCGGCGAGTTCGTGAAGGTCCAGGGCCGCGCCAACCTGTTCCACGGCAATATTGAACTCATCCTCGACAAAGTCCGGCGCGTGATGCCGGAACGCGACGCCGCCGACGGCTTTCGCGAGGACGAGTGCATTCTCTCCGCGCCGCGTCCCGTCGACGAGATGTGGGCCGAGCTCAAGCGCCGGCTCGACAGCGTCGGCGATCCCGCGCTGCGCGCGCTCCTCTTGTGGGTGGCCAACACCCATGCCGACCGGCTGCGCGTCTGGCCGGCGGCCCGCCAGGTCCATCACGCGTATCGCAGCGGGTTGCTCGAGCACATCCTGCAGATCATGACGGTGACGGATCTGATCGCCGTCGCCTACGGCGCCAACCGCGACCTCGTCATCGCGGGCGCGCTGCTGCACGACATAGGCAAGCTGCAGGAGCTTTCCTACGACGTCGCGACCGAGTACTCCGTCCCCGGCAACCTGATGGGGCACATCTCCATCGGCGTGGGCATGCTGCACGAGGCGGCGCAGGCGGTGCCGGACTTCCCGCGCGACCTCGAACTCCAACTCGCGCACCTGATCCTGTCGCACCACGGCGCACTCGAGCTCGGCTCGCCCGTGAAGCCGATGACGACCGAGGCATTCATCCTCGCGGCCGTCGACGACCTCGACGCCAAGCTGCACCAGGTCCGCCGCCACATCGCCGACGACGACACCGACGGGCCGTTCACGACTTACCACCGCTATCTCGAGCGCGTGCTCTTCAAGCCGCCGGTCCCGTGAGCGGCGCGGCCGGTTCCTCGCCCGCGCAGATTCGCCGCGCGTGGTTCGCCTGGGTGGCGGTCTGCGTGATCTGGGGGACGACGTATCTGGCCGTCAAGGTTTCACTCGAGACCGTCCCGCCGTTCCTCATGGGCGGGTTGCGCAACGCCGCCGGCGGCATCGTCCTCGGCGCGTGGCTGCGGGCCAGCGGGCGCGCGCTGCCGCCGAGAGAAGCGTGGGGCCGGCTCGCCATCCTCGGCTTCTTCATGTTCATGATCGGCAACGGCGGTGTGGTGTGGGGCACGCAGTTCCTGCCGAGCGGCCTGACCGCCGTGCTCATCGGGACGAGCCCGTTCTGGATGGTCGGGGTCGAAGCCATGGTGGCGCGCGGCACGCAGTTTCACCTGCGCCAGTGGATCGGCCTCGCCGTGGGGTTCGCGGGCATCGTGCTCCTGGTCTGGCCCGACATCGCGCAGGGCGGCGCCGGCGGACGGAACTTCGCGCTCGGCGTCATCTCCCTGCAGATTGCCTGCGTCGGGTGGTCGATTGGGTCGTCCTACACGCGGCGGCACGTGATGCCGGCCGATGTGCTCGGCTCCGCGGCGATGCAGATGTTCTTCGGCGGTTTGTTTCTGTTGATCGCCGGGACGGCGCTCGGCGAGTGGGGCAGCCTCAGTTTCACCGGCACGACGTCGGCGGCGATGCTGTACCTGCTGTTTGCGGGATCCGTGATCGCCTTCGCCGCCTACTCCTACGCGCTGCGGCACCTTGACGTCGCGACCGTGTCGCTCTACACCTACATCAACCCGATCATCGCGGTCGCGCTCGGCACGCTCGTGCTCGGCGAGCCGTTCCACCTGCGGATGCTCGTCGCCGCCGCGATCATCCTCGGCGGCACGCTGATGGTGGGGCGGCCTCGCATCGGCGATCGGCAATCTGCGATCGGCAATCGTGAATCGACAATCGGGGAATCGGCAATCGACAAACCGGCCATCGGCAATCCGTAATCGGGAAACGGCAAGAGCTCGTGTATCACTGCCGCCCGGGGATGGGCCGGACGACCTCGATCCGTGCAGCGTGGCCGGGCGCCGCGCCGAACGGGCCATCGCACGTGATCACGGTGGCATCGAGGGACTCGGCAAGTGCGAGGTACATCGCGTCGTAGGCGGTGAAGTTCTCGCGCAGTTCCCACGCACGACCGGCGAAATCGACATGCGCGTGCCGAGTGACGCGGAGCAGGCCGAGGTCGTCGATCGCCTGTTCGGCACGCTCGGCAGGGACCTCGCGCGCCCGGACGAGCCGGCGCAGCGCGCTGAGGACCTCGACGTCGAGGAGATGCGGCGCGTGCAGGTCGGCCTCCTCCCGGTAGAGGCGCTGCTCGACACTCGTCCCGAGCGGGGTCTGGAGCAGGAGCTCCGTGATCGCCGACGCATCGACGACGATCATGCGGAGTCGCGCTCGCGCCGGATGATCCGGGCAGCCGGCGTCTTCAGTTTCACGCGCGACCGGCTGTGGAGACGCGCGAGCATCTCGTCACGCGTGGGCAGCGCCGCGATCCGCGCGATCTCGGCCAGCAGGTAATCGGACAGGCTCATCCCGGACTCGGCGGCGCGGACCTTGACCTTGCGGTGCACGGCATCGGGCACGTTTCGCACCTGGATCATCTTTGGCATGTGCCTAGCATGGCTGCATGCGCATCGCATGTCAACGCGCCACGCCACTGGAATCGGCAATGCGCAATCGGCGGACGGCAATCGATAGATTGGCGATCGACAATCGGCGATCGGCACGGCGCTCTCCGTGCCCTCCGCCCCTCCGTGAGAAATGACACGCTCAGGCTTCGCCCGACTTCGGGCCGAGGGCGAACGTCATCGTGCCGTGGCAGACGATCCGGCCACCCACGCGGGCGGTCCCGCTGAGGACGCCCATCCGGCTGCGCAGCCGCTTCACGACGGCCTCGATTTCCACGACGTCGCCCGGATGGACCGGCCGGTGGTAGCGGACCCGCTCGATGCCCATGAAGAAGATCAGCTTCTCGCGATTCTCCGGCTTGGAGAGGATCAGGATCGCGCCCACCTGCGCGATGGCTTCCGTCAGGATCGTGGCCGGCAGCACCGGCGATTCCCCGGGCCCGTGCCACAGGTACCGCTCGTTCAGCGAGACGTTCTTGATGCCGACGATGCGCTTGTCCGGCTCGAGGGCGGTGACGCGATCGACGAGGAGAAACGGGTAGCGGTGCGGGAGAATCCGCTCGATCGCCGCGTAGTCGAGGGGCATGGACAGGGCCATGAGGACGCTGGATTGTATAATTTATTGACCCGCCACGCGGCCCCATGAACCTCACCGAACGCGAGATTCTGCTGACCCTCTTCGACCTCGGGCGGCAGGTGGCGTCGGTGCTCGACATCGACGAATTGCTGCCGAAGATCCCCGAACTCATCGGGCGGCTCATCCCGTTCGACGCGTTTGCCGTGTACCTCTACGACCCGAAGCGCCGCAACCTGCGGATTGGCTACGCCGTCGGCTACCCGGACGTGCCGGGCTTCCGCATCAAGATCTCGGAGGGCCTGGTCGGACGCGTGATCGAGACGCAGCAGGCCATCGTCGCCGGCGACATCGCCCTCGAGCCCGGGTATCTCGAGGTCGTGCCCGGCATGGCGTCCACGGTGGCCGTGCCGCTCGTGCACAAGGGGAAGCCGGTCGGGGTGCTCAACCTGCTCAGCCGGGATCGCGACCGCTACTCGGAGCAGGACGCCAACATCCTGAGGCAGTTCGCGGCGCACGTCTCGGCGGCGCTCGTGAACGCGCGGCTGTTCGAGCGGGAGCGGCTGGACGCGGAGGCGTTCGAGCTGCTCGCCGAAATCGGCCGCGAGGTGGCGGCGGTCCTGGACCTGGACGAGCTGCTGGCGCGCATCGCGCAGCTGGCGCGGCGGGTGATCGACTACCGCACGTTCGGCATTCTTCTGTTGAACGACGCCGGGACGGTGCTGGAGATGAAGGTCGCCGTGCAGTACGGCGAGAAGGTCGTGCTCCCCAAGGTCGCGATCGGCGAAGGCCTGGTCGGCTACGCGGCGCTGCATCGGGAGGCCGTCCTCGTGCCGGACGTGTCGCAGGACGCGCGGTATATCAAGGTGGTCGATGACGTGCGGTCGGAGCTGGCGATCCCGATGCTCCTCAAGGATCGCTGCGTCGGCGTGTTCGACCTCGAGAGTCCGGAGCTGGACGCGTTCACGAAGCGCGACGTGGAGATTCTCACGCTGCTGGCCAGCCAGGCGGCGGTCGCGATCGAAAACGCGCGCCTCTACGAGGCGGTATCGGCGAACGAGGCGCGGCTCGAGAAGGAACTGCACTTCGCGAAGCGCGTGCAGGCCGCGCTCCTGCCGACGCAGTTGCCGAAGCGCCTCAAGGGTGTCGACCTCGCGACCGAATTCGCGCCGGCGCGCGAGCTGGGCGGCGACTTCCACGACTTCCTCCTGCCGGAGTCGCAGACGCTCATCGTGGCGCTTGGCGACGTGTCCGGCAAGGGCGTTCCGGCGGCGCTTTACAGCGTGTTTGCCGGCGAGCTGGTGCGCGGGCGCACGTTCCGGCGCCGGTATCTGCCGGAGCGGTCGTCGCCGGCCAACGTCCTGATGTCGATCAACACGATCCTCCACGAGCGCCAGCTCGAGGAGTACTACTGCACGCTGTGCTACGCGATCTTCGATCTCAAGCGGCGCACGGTCACGATCGCCAATTCCGGCCTGCCGTATCCGGTGCACGCGAGCGGCGGGGACGTCCGGCTGATCGAGCTGCCCGGCGTGCCGCTCGGCTCGTTCTTCGGTCAGACCTATGACGAAGTGTCGATGCCGCTCGTCTCGGGCGACGTCTTCGTCTTCTGTTCGGACGGCGTGTCGGAGGCGATGAACGAGCGCGGCGAGGAGTTCACGTCCGGCAGGCTGATCGAGGTCGTCAAGGCATCGCGCCAGGGCTCGGCCCGGGAGATCGTGCAGGCTATCGTTCAGGCGGTCGGGGCCCACCGCGCGGGATTCCCGCCGAACGATGACATGACGGTCGTGGCGCTCAAGATGAGTGACTGAAGAGCGGGTTCAGGGTTCAGCGTTCAGGGTTCAGGGTTCTGAACACTGGGGCGTCCGTTTGAAGTGCTGAGTTTGAAGTTCTGAGTTCTAAGTTTCAGGCTGCCCCCGAAGGGGCAGCCTGAGAAGCCGCCCGGAATCGACCTGGAGCGGTCAGGGTGCGGCGATGCCAGCGCCTGCCTAACGTTGTTGACGCACCCCGATGACGCCGAGCGGCTGATCTCTCTAGTATCAAGACCTGTGCCGTTTTTCGAACGGCCGAAACCCTGTAAAAAACGCGCGCCGTGGTGTGCGTTTGATCCGCTTGTCCCGCCCGGAGGACAACCTATCCTGTTTTCTGGCCGGGCGCTTCGGCGGTCGTGACGAGCGCGGCGAGCTGGGCGGCGATCATCTGGGCCACGGGCAGGACGTCGTGGCCGGGCTTCTGCTGACGCGTTTCGGCCGCGAGGACGCCGACGCATCCCGACGCGGCGAGCAGGGGCACGGCGATCGCGCCTGGTGAGCCCGGCGCCGCGCCATGCACCGTCTGCGGCCGCATCGATCGATAGGCGAGGGACGTCGCGTTCTCGGCGTCCACCGGCAGGGGCCCCATCTTCGCCAGCACGCGTTCCGAGTAGCCGTGGGTCAGCGACGGTCTGAGCCTCGAGCCGCCGGCGTCCGCGACCCAGAGCACGGCGCCCCTGGCGGCCAGCACGATCGCGGCGCGGTCGAAGAGCGCGGGCACGTCGCGGGTATCGGTCACCCTGGCGAGGTCGCCGCAGAGGGCAGCGGCATCCGCGAGGTTGAGCGCCTGGTCCGGCACCGTCATAGGCACGGGCGGTGGCTGGGGGGCGATCCGGCCGAGACCCGGGGATCCGGCGGGTGTGGCCGCCGGCGCGATGGCCTCAACCGAGGCGCGCTTGAAGAACAGCGCGATGGCCAGCACGAAGGCGATCGTCAGCGCGTTCATGGCGAAGCGGAGGGTTTCCAGGCGCGACAGGCGGGCGTCGCTGGCGGACAACTCGGCGGCCCGGGCGGCGTCGAGCTCTCCGCTCAGTCGCGCGATGGCCTCAATCGAGTCGACGAACACCAGATCGGACGCGAGCAGACGCTGCTCGGCGCGCACGTAGGTCCGCACGCGGCCGTCCACCGCGGTAAAAGCGGTGAGCGCCGCGGCCGCGGCGTCGTAGCGTTTCCTCGCGCCTTCGTGCGTCGTGGCGGCGCGCCGCCGGCGAATCGCCGCGTCGATCTCCGCGGAGACGTCGGCCACCTGCGTCATCCAGAACGCCGGATCCTGTCCGGTCGCCACGTAGGCGGTCTGCGCGGCTTTCAGGTTGGCGAGCGCGACGGACAGCGAGCCCACCTCGCGATCGACACCCAGACCGGCCGCGCGCTCGCGCGCGATCGAGTGGTCGAAGCGGAAATCCTGGACGATCGTGCCGGCCGCGATGACGAATGTAAGGACGAGCAGCAATCCAAGGCCGCGAGTACCCATCGAACGGACCATTCGTAGCTACTATACGCCATCCCCCATGCGCATCGGCGTGGTCGTCAATCCGATCTCGGGACGCACAGGCGGGCGCCGCGGCGCGCGGCGCGCCGAGCAGGCGGCGGCAATCCTGGCGCGCCTGAATGTACGCGCCGACGTGGTCGTCACGGCGCGCGCGGGACACGCGCTGGAGATCGCGCGCGCGTTCGTCGCGCAGGGATGCGATCGCATCGTGGCCTGGGGCGGCGATGGCACGGTGAACGAGGTGGCTGGAGCGATCATCGGGACCCCTGTCGTGATCGGCATCGTGCCGTGCGGGTCCGGCGACGGACTGGCGCGCAGTCTGGGAATAGACGGGCCAACAGATTTGTCGTTCGAGCGAGCGCTCACCGCACATCCGGGCGCCGTGGACGTCGGATATCTCGGCGCGCGTCATTTTCTCAACATCGCCGGCATTGGTTTTGACGCCGCGGTCGCCGCCGCGTTCAATGCGCGCGCCAAACGGGGGCTCACGGACTACGTCTGGAACCTCTTCACGATGGTGTGGTCGCACACACCCGCGCGCTACCGCGTGGTCGTCGACGGCGCGGTCAGTGATCAGGACCGGTTCCTCGTGGCCTTTGCCAATGGGCGCGAATACGGCAACCGGATGGTGCTCGCGCCGGCCGCGGACGCCCGTGACGGGTGGCTCGACGTGGTGCTGGTTGACGAGGGCTCGCCGGTCCGCCAGTTGTGGCGCGCCAGGCGGCTCGCGATCGGCCACGGGAGGCCCGCCCAGGGCGTGTTCTGGGGCCGGTGCCGGACGGCGAGCGTGTCCGGCGAGCGGCTCCAGTGCCACGTGGACGGTGAGTCGTTTGAGACGAGTGGGATGCTGGAGGTGCGGATCGTCGCCGGGGCGATCAGGATTGCGGGAGCGTCTACGTCAACGTCGTGAGCCAGGGCAGCCAGCGATCGAGGTAGCGCGCGATCAGGCTGAACTGATTCGTGAGGATGAGAATCCCCAGCAGGATCAGCAGGCCGCCCGACACGCGCTCGAACATCTTGTAGTGCTTCCGGATGCGCGCCGAGGCGAGGAAGAAGCGGTCCATGGCGAGCGCCGTGAGCAGGAACGGCACGCCGAGGCCGGCCGAGTAGACGGCGAGCAGCGCCACGCCTTCGCCTACCGTCTCCCGTGATCCCGCGACCGCGAGAATCCCACCAAGAATGGGGCCGATGCACGGCGTCCAGCCGAACGCGAACGCGATGCCGACGACGAGCGCGCCGAGCGGACCGGCAGGGCGGCGCGACGTCTGCACGCGCGTGTCCTGGTCCAGCCACTTGATCCGGAAGATGTTCGCGAGATGCAGGCCGAAGATGATGACGACGACCCCGGCGATGCGCTCGAGCAGCACGCGGTGGCGGCCGAGCGTCTTGGCGAGCACGGTCGCGCTCGCGCCGAACGCGATGAACACCAGCGAGAAGCCCAGGACGAACGCGGCCGACGTGAGCAGCATCTGACGGCGCCGGGCGGCGGCTTCTGCCGCCTTCACGTCCTTTATGTCTTCGAAGGAGATGCCCGAGATGTAGGAGATGTATCCCGGGACGAGCGGGAGCACGCACGGGGAAATAAACGAGAAGACGCCCGCGACGAACGCGGCGAGAAATGAGACGTCAGGCATTCGGAGCCGGGTCTAAAGACCCGGCCTCCATCTTCGACCCGGCCTCCATTACTTCAATTCCTTCAGCGGGATGACGTTGGCGCGCGGCATCGGGCCGAAGTCCTCGCCGAACTTGATCGGCGGCAGATCCTGGAACATGAAGTCCCACTTCCACCGCTCGGACGGGTTCGAGGCCTGCAGCCAGTGCCGCGCGGACACCGGCCGCGAGAAGCCGATGGCCGAGAGCACCGCGTACGCCGGGATCTTCGCGGCCAGTTCCTGCGCAATCGCGGTGCGCAGGGCCGCGGCGGATGCAGAGCTGACCGTCGCGCCGAAGACGACGCCGAGCTTCTCGAGGATCTGCCAGTCCTCTCCCGCGTCGCCCGGCGGCAGGATCACGCGCGAGCCGGCCTGCACATGGCCCGTCATGTTCGTGTACGTCGCGTCCTTTTCGACGAACGCCGAGCCGGGCAGCACGATGTCGGCGGCCTCGGAGAGCGGCGTCTTCAGCACGCCTTGAACAATGAGCGTCGCGATCTTGCCGGCGTCGCGCGCGGCGATGATCCAGTCGGTGTCGCCGATCGATCCGTCCGGCCCCGGATCGAAGACGTAGAGCACCTTGACGCTGCCCGAGGCGACGGCCGCCTTGAGCTTCGAGACATCGGCGGGGGCGCCGCTCTCGGCGGTGGTCAGGCCCAGGTCTCGCGCACCGCGGACGTTCGGCGCGTCGACCGAGGGGATTCTGAACTTCGTCTTCGCGTGCTGCGGTTTGTCGCGATGCCGCCACCCGAGCGTGACGCCGCCCGTGCCGGCCGCCACCTGTCGCAGGACGAACAGCTCTTCGAGCGACGCGTGCGCCGACGCGTAGAACCGCACGGCTGCGGATCCGCCCGCGGCGACCACGGCGTCGTTGACCGCCATGAGCGCGTCCGCCCACGGCATCGTGTGCGACGTTGAACCTTTGCCGATACGCGGCTGCAGCAGTCGCCGGTCGCCTTCGACCCAGTGGTAGTCGAAGCGGCCGATGTCGCACATCCAGTATTGGTTGATGTCCGGGTTGAGCCGCGGCGTCATACGCACGAGCTCGGCGCCCTTCGCCCACTCGGGCTTCGCCTTGATCCAGGCGGTCGTGTTGCAGCCCTTCTCGCAGAGCGTGCAAATCGTGTCGACCGCGTTCGGGTTGTCCCAGGGCCGCGACTTGAACCGGTAGTCGCGCGTCGTGATGGCGCCGACCGGGCAGACGTCCATCAGGTTGCCGGAGAGCAACGAGATGACGCCCTGCTCCTCGAACGTCGCGATCTCGCTGCCGTAGCCGCGCGACGCCACGCCAATCTGCGCGTCACCGTCCACTTCCTGCATGAACCGGATGAAGCGCGTGCAGAGGATGCAGCGATTGCGGTTCAGCATCAGCGTCGGGCCGAAATCGACGTCGGCCTTCACGCCTTCGCCGTCGAACACGCGCCGCGGGAACTCCATGCGGCTGCGCTCGGGCCCGAAGGCGTACGAAAAATCCTGGAGCGGGCACTCGCCGCCCTTGTCGCACACCGGGCAGTCGAGCGGGTGGTTGACGAGCAGGAACTCGAACACGCTCGCGCGCGCTTCCACCACGTCGGGCGCGTTGGTCGAGATCACCATGCCCTCGGTGCACACGGTCGAACAGGCCGTCTGCAGTTTGGCCATCTTCTCGATCTTGACGATGCAGACGCGGCAGGAGCCGTCGACGCCGAGGCCGGGGTGATAGCAGTAGTAGGGGACCTCGTGGCCGTGCTGGATGGCGGCCTGGAGCACGGTCTTGCCCTGCTCAACCGTGACCGGGCGACCGTCTATCGTGAGCGTGACGGTGTTCATATCAGGCAGATCATAACCTACCGAACCACGAAGCCGGTTTCTCGCAC
>JANOGJ010000239.1:0-1572 GCA_031405995.1 Acidobacteriota bacterium | reverse complement strand
CACGGCGTCGAGTTCCTTCTTCAGGACTTCGTAGCGCTCGAGCGCGTCGCGGCCGACCTTCATGTCCACGCCGGCGGTCATCCCGGCCAAGTACGTCACGTGCTGCTGGAGTCCGGGCTTGCCGTACCGCACCGGCTCGGTCAGCAGCTTCGCCGCGATGGCGTCCGCCTGCTTAGCCACTTCCGGCCGAGCCTGTAGCGCGCGCACGCGCGTGACGAGTTGCGTGACGTCCGCCACCATCGCCCGCATTCTCGTGTTGTGGTCGAACTGCTCCTTGATGTCGGCTGCCGTAATGCCCTCAGCCGCAAGACGCGGATCGATCAACACGGTGAACGGCTGGGTCAAGGTGACCGAGTCGATCTTCAGCCGCGCCTGGTACGCCCCGGGAGGAGCGCCCAGACCGGACGAGTGCTGCACGTTCCAGATAAAACGATTCCGACCGGCGTTCTTCGTGACACGCGCCGCCGGGGCGCCACCGCCACGCCCCACCCGGCCTTCCATCATCGGCGCGTCCGGATCCACCTGCGCGGCTCCGGCCCCGGCTCCCCCGCCGCGTCCGCCCCTGCCGCCCTGCCCTGAGCCTGTCGAAGGGCCGCCGGCTTGCGCCGCCGCGCTGCTGTAGGAGTTCACGGCCGTACCCGACGCGTCGACGATGTCAATCGTCACGGCGCCGGCCGACTCGGACGGCAGGAAGTATTCGATTGTCGGTCCGACGATGTTGGCGCCGGTTCGCGTCCGGTAGCCGTCGCGCGGCTTGAAGAGGAACGGCTGCGTCGCCGCGACCTGCGGCGTGAGCTGGTGCAGCGAACTGAGGTTGTCCAGAATCCACAACGCGCGGCCCTGCGTTGCGACCACGAGGTCCTTGCGATAGACCTTGATGTCGTTGATCGGCACCTGCGGCATGTTCAGGGCGAACGTCTGCCAGTGCGCCCCGTTGTCGAACGAGATGTACATCCCGAACTCCGTGCCGGCGTAGAGCAGGCCCTCGCGGTCCGGGTCCTCACGGACGACGCGCGTGGGCGTGTCAGCCGGGATGCCGTTCTTGCCGTCGGTCAGCCGCGTCCACGACCTGCCGAAGTCGTCGGTCCGGTAGATGTACGGCGCGTAATCCCCCAGCAGGTACCGGTACGTCGTGACGTACGCCGAGCCGCGCCGGTGCGGCGACGCCTCGATCCACGCCACGCGTCCGCCGGGCGGCAGGTCCTTCGGCGTGACGTTCGTCCACGTCTTCCCGTTGTCGCGCGTCACGTGGTACGGGCCGTCGTTCGCGCCCGTCCAGATCACGCCGCGCTCGAGCGTCGACTCCGTGATCGCATAGAGCGTGCTGTAGAACTCCTCACCGGTGATGTCGCGCGTGATGGGCTGGCCGCTGATGCCCTGCATGTCGTCCGGCTTCGCCGTGAGGTCGGGCGAGATCTTCTCCCACGTCACGCCCTTGTCGCGCGTGCGGTGAACGTGCTGCGAGCCGTAGTACAGCACCTGCGGGTCGTGCGGCGAAAGCGCCATCGGCGACACGCGCTGGAAGCGCAGAATCAGGTCGCGCGCCGGGTTCCCGTAGAGCGACTGCGCCCC
>JANOGJ010000237.1:0-1794 GCA_031405995.1 Acidobacteriota bacterium | reverse complement strand
CGAACCGCGGACAATCGATCCCTCGATGACGAACGTCCGGACGGCCGACAGCCGCGCGTCGCCGCCGAGCGCCGCTCGTGCGTCGGCCAGGAGCGTTGTGACGCCAGCGGGAACGGTTTGCGTCTGTGCGCATAGCGACAGCGCGGCGACCATCGCTGCGGCGCGGAGCGTCACGGCGCCCATCCCCATCCAGGCAAAGGCCACCACCGCGCCATCTGGCGCCGCACTGCTTTGTGCGGTAGCGTCTAGCCCATGAAGATGCGGATTCTCGCGGCGGCGGTACTGGCAGTGGGTGTCGCCGGCAGCCCCACCGCCCAGCAATCCGAAACGCGGCGCCCCTCGGTCGTCGCCGGGCGCTCGAAAGTCTCCACCAAGCTCGGCATCGTCGCCGCCAGTCAGCCGCTCGCGGCTCGCGCCGGCGTGCAAATCCTCGAGCGCGGCGGCAACGCGATCGACGCGGCGATCGCCACGAACGCGGTGATGGGCCTCGTCGAGCCGCACTACAACGGCATCGGCGGCGACGTGTTCGCGATCTACTACGAGGCGAAGAGCGGCAAGCTGTACGGGCTGAACGCGGGCGGCTGGGCGCCGGCCGGCCTGACACCCGCGGCCCTGCGCGCGAAGGGCCTCACGCGCATGCCCGGCAGCGGCATCGACAGCGTGACAGTGCCCGGTGCCGTGAAGGGCTGGGAGATGATGCGCGCGCGCTTCGGCACCTTGCCGATGGCGGACCTGCTGGCGCCGGCCAT
The DNA here is from genome assembly GCA_031405995.1 of Acidobacteriota bacterium. Lineage (GTDB taxonomy): Bacteria > Acidobacteriota > Vicinamibacteria > Vicinamibacterales > SCN-69-37 > JANOGJ01. The sequence continues at coordinate 1,045 of JANOGJ010000237.1, read as the reverse complement.
CTTCTACGCCGAGGACGGCTTCCCGGTCACCGACGTGACGGCCCGCGCCTGGGACGGCTCGACCCGCAAGTTGTCCGCGGAGCCAAACGCCGCCGAGACGTTTCTGCCGGGCGGCCGCGCGCCGCGCGCGGGTGAGGTGTTCAAGAACCCGCACCTCGCGGCCACCATGCGGCTCATCGCCGAGCGCGGCACGGCCGGGTTCTACCAGGGCAGGACGGCCGAGGCGATCCTCGCCATCTCACGCGCGAAGGGCGGCACGATGACCGCCGCCGACCTCGTCGAGTACCAGCCGGAGTGGGTCGAGCCGATTTCGACGACCTATCGCGGCTGGACCGTCTCCGAGCTCCCGCCGAACACGCAGGGCATCGCCGCGCTGATGATGCTCAACCTCATGGAGCGCTTCCCGCTGGGCGAGTACGGCCTCACCAGCGCCAAGGCGCTGCACGTGATGATCGAGGCGAAAAAGCTCGCCTACGCCGACATGCTGCGCTACGTCGCGGATCCGAAGTTCTCCAAGGTGCCCACGCTGCCGATGTTGAGCAAGACGCACGCGGAAGCGCGCGCCGCGCTCATCGATCCGGCAAAGGCCGCGTGCACGGTCGAGCCCTCGAAGTTCGGCGGACTGACGGATGGCGACGGCGGCGACACCATCTATTTGTCCGTGATCGACCGGGACGGCAACATCGTGTCGCTCATCCAGAGCCTCTATTCTTCATTTGGAAGTGGCCTGGTGGCCCCAGGTACCGGCGTGATGCTGCACAACCGGGGCGCGTTGTTCACGCTCGAGGATGGGCACCCGAACCAGGTCGGGCCGCGCAAACGGCCTCTGCACACGATCATCCCGGCGTTCATGGCGAAGGGCGACGTGAAGATCGGCTTCGGGATCATGGGCGGCTTCAACCAGGCCCAGGCCCACGCGCAGTTCGTCTCGGACATCGTCGACTTCGGCCTGGATGTGCAGGAGGCGCTCGAGGTGGGCCGCTTCACGAAGGGCTCGTTCAGCGGCTGTGACGTCGATGTCGAGGCGCTCGTGTCCGACGCCGTG
>JANOGJ010000190.1:0-1776 GCA_031405995.1 Acidobacteriota bacterium | reverse complement strand
GGACCACGCGCAGCGCCTTGAAGCCCAAGTCGGTGACCGCGCGTTCGAGCTCGCCGACGGCCGCCACCGGGTGCTCCAGGTCCACGGCCCGCCGCGATGCGCTCCAGCACGCCGCGCACTTCGGCCCGCTGGTGCGCCGCGGCCAGCATGCACAGGTCGCGGCCCACAATCTCGCGCGGCCTCGCCGCGCCCACCAGGCTGAGCGCCGCCGCGTTCATCGCGAGCACCGTGCCGTCGGCCGAGATCACCGCGACGCCGTCCGGCATGGTCTCCACGATCACGCGCAGCCGCGATTCGCGATCGCGCAGGGTGTAGTTCTGAGCCGCGAGCTCCATCCGCTGGTGCACGCGGCGCAACGTGGCGACCAGGCGGTACCCGCAGGCGCCGCTCTTCACGACCGCGTCGTCGGCGCCGAGGTTGAAGGCCGCGGTCGACAGGTCGCCGGCGCCGGGCGGCGACAACACCACCACCGGCAGGTCGCTGGCCTGGGCCTTGACGGACTTGACCACTTGCAGCGGGTGAGCTTCATCCGGGCGCTCGTCGATCACCACGACGTCGCAGCGGAGGCTGCCTTCGGGAGAAGCCGGCACGCGCACCGCGCAGCCGCCGTCGAGCGCGCAGGTGGCCCGTTCGGCCCGGACGAACGGCATCTGCTCGAGCAGCCGCCAGACCGCCGGATCGCTGCCGGCGTAGAGCACGCGAAGGCGGCCATCGGGCGGGAACAGGTGCGGGCTCTGGCGAATGCGGGTCAGCGTCTCGGTCGGCTGCATCACCGAGTCGCCCGACAGCACCAGCACGTCGTCGGCGCCGGCGACGACCGCCGACGCGAGAAAGTCCTGCTGCGCCTCGCTTACGACGGGCACGATGGCAATCGGGATCTGGCTGCTGCGCAGGCTGGAAATCAAGGCGAGTGTTTCCGCGTGGGCGATGGACGGCGACGTCAGCAAGGCGTGAAAGCCGCCCGTTCGGCGGATCTCGACGAGCGCCTGCGAGGCGCTGGTGACGGTCGTGATCGACAACTGGGGCGCGATGCGCGCGAGCCGCTCCGTCGCGAGCGAGTCGCCCTCGACCATGCCAGTCAGGTAGAGGAGCTTCATCGTCGATCCCAGGCCGTCATACCGCCAGGTGCGTCGTCTGTGCGGACGCTACCAGTCATTGCCGTCGAAAATCTCCCGCAATTCCTCGCTCGTCTGCGGCACCGTGGCCGTGACGGTCATCAGCTCCAACGGCGGCACCCACGATTCGAGCGGCACCTCCGGCGCCTCGTCGTCGCGATCGCGCGCTTCCACGGTCTCGCCCTCGCTGGCCGGGCCCCTGGCGGCTTCGCCGGACGCGGCCGCCTCGCCGTTCCCGGCAGGCTCCTCGAGGACCTCGTTCAAGGTTTCGTTGAAGGCGATGGCGGCGTCATAGCCCAGGCCACCGCGCTCGAGCCGGACGATGCGAGACCGCACGACGCGGCCGCGCACGACGAGCGTGCCATCGGGCGTCACCAGTCGAAGGGCGACCTTGGCGCCGGGCAGAAGGCGCTTTTCGCACTCGAACCGGGCTCCGCCCCGGGAGAGATCGACGAGCCGGATTTCGGGGCCCGTGGCGAGCTTGGCGCTGAGATTGGGCAGCGCTTCGGCCGGAATGCGGGGCCAGTTACGGCGGTCCGCCTCCGAGACGCCTGCCGGTCCTGGCTTGCCGGCCCCTGGATCGGGAGTATCGCTGGGTTCAGACATGGTCACACCCTTCGCTCAATTGCGACCGGCTGCCGTCCGATAGACAGGAAGACAC
>JANOGJ010000159.1:0-10727 GCA_031405995.1 Acidobacteriota bacterium | reverse complement strand
CGGCCGTCCTCTACCTGGGCTATGCCTCGTTCTTCATCCTGAAGACGGGCTGTGTGTTGTGCATCGGCACGTACGTGTCGGTGGCGGGAATCTTCGTGGTGTCAGGCCTTGCGGCCTCGGTGTCTATGACTCGACTTCCGTTACGGTTTGCCGGCGACGTGCGTGGACTGGTCGCCCGGCCGACGACGCTCCTCGTCACGCTGCTGTTTCTGGTTGGCACGGCGTCGCTGGTCGCGTTCTTCCCCAAGGAAGGCGCGCGGCCTCAGTCGGCGGCTCCCTCGCAGGATCAGGTTAAGGACTTCTCGGATGCCTGGTGGGCGCAGCCGCGCCAGGACCTTGGCATCCCGGCCGACGGCGCGAAGGTCGTCGTGGTCAAGTTCAACGACTACCAGTGTGGCGCGTGCGCCCAGACCCACGCGTGGTACAAGCCCGTCCTGGACAAGTTCCAGCAGAGCCATCCCGGCATGGTCAAGTTCGTGCTGAAGGACTGGCCGTGGAACTCCAAGTGCAACTTCAACATTCCGCAGGAGATGCACCCGGGCGCGTGTGAGGCCGCGGCCGCGGCGCGGATGGCCCGCGACCGTGGCAAGTACGACGAGATGGAGACGTGGCTGTACGGCAATACGACGGCCTCGCCGCAAGCCGTCATGGACGCCGCGCGGCGCATCCTCGGCGTCACTGATTTCGCCAAGGAGTACGCCGCCAAGCTGCCGGAGATCCGGCGCGACGCGGCCGACGGCGGCGCGCTGAAAATCGACGGGACGCCCACGCTGTTCATCAACGGCGTGCGCATCGGCGGCCGGGGGTTGATGTCGGCTCAGCTGTTCGAGCTGGCGATCACGCTGGAATTGAACAAGAAGTAGTCGCGGGGCCTGGCCGACATGACGAGTGCCGTCATTACCGAGGGCCTGACCAAGGACTTCCGCGCCGGCTTCTGGCGCGCGCGCCCACACCGGGCGCTGAACGGCGTCTCCTTCGAGATTCCTTCCGGCGGCGTCTTCGGGCTGCTCGGGCCCAATGGCGCCGGCAAGAGCACGACACTCAAGATCCTCGTCAACCTGCTCTGGGCCTCGGCGGGCCGCGCGGAAGTGCTGGGACGGCCGCCCGGCGACGTGCAGGCCCGGCAGCGGCTCGGTTTCCTGCCCGAGCACCCGACCTTCTACGACCACCTCACCGCCGAGGAACTGCTGGCGTACTTCGCGGGCCTGTTCGGCTACTCCGCGGCCGATCGACGGGCGCGGGCGAGCCGCCTGCTCGATGCCGTCGAGATTGGCAGCGACCGCCGGCGGCTGATCCGCCACTATTCGAAGGGCATGGTGCAGCGGGTGGGCATCGCGCAAGCGCTTGTGAACGACCCGGAACTCGTCATCCTGGACGAGCCGATGTCGGGGCTGGACCCGGTCGGCCGGCGCGACGTGCGCGAACTCATCCTGCGCCTCCGCGATGAGGGCCGGACCATCCTCTTCAGCTCGCACATTTTGTCTGACGCGGAGCTGCTCTGCAGCCGGGTCGCGATTCTGGCCAAAGGGGCGCTCGTCGCCTCGGGCACGCTGTCCGAGCTCACTGCGGCGCGCCCGGGCTCAACGGGCGACGGATGGGAAGTGGTCGCGACCGGCGTCGCGACGGACCTGGCGGATCGGCTGGCGGGACGCGTCCGGCGCGTGACGTGCATCGCCGCCGGCCGGTACAGCTTTGTGCTGGGTCACGACGCGCGGCCCGAGCCGCTCGTGGCGGACCTCGCCGCGGCCGGCGCCGCCGTCGTATCGGTGTTGCCGCTCAGGACCTCGCTCGAGGACGTGTTCATGGAGCGGGTGAGCCGATGAGGGCGCGGCGCCTGGGCCTGGTGGCGTGGCACGTGTTCAAGGAAAGTGTGCGGGACCGCGTGCTCTACGCGATCGCCGCGTTCGCGCTCCTGCTCGTGACCGCGTCGGTCGTGTTTTCCCAGCTGACGGCCGGGCAGGACTTGAAAATCATGAAGGACTTCGGCCTGGCGACCATCGAGGTCGCCGGCGCGCTGATGACGGTCTTCATCGGGGTCGGGCTGGTGTCCCGGGAGATCGAGCGCCGCAGCATCTTCGCCCTGCTCGCCAAACCCCTGCCTCGCTGGGAGTTCGTCGTCGGCAAGTACTTCGGGCTGGTACTCACCATCACCGTCAACGTGTGGGCCATGGCCGCGGCCCTGTACCTCGCGCTCGCCTGGCAGCACTGGGTGGCGCCGCTCGGCGTGAAGGCGTCGTGGGCCGCCCCGGCGCTCGACCCGCGCCTGACGATCGGCGTGCTGATGATCACGCTCGAGCTGGCGCTGCTGACGGCGGTGGCCCTCTTCTTTTCCACGTTCTCGTCGAGCGCGCTCATTTCGGTCGTGCTGACGGTCGGCGTGTTCGTCGCGGGACTCCTCAGCGCCGACCTTCGCGGCTTCAATGACGCCGTCGAGGCGCCGGTGATCGGCCAGATCATCGCGGGGGTCGGCTGGCTGGTGCCGGCGTTCTCGTCGTTCGATGTGAAGACCGAGATCGTGTACGGCCTGCCGATCGGCGCCGGGAAGGTGCTCTACACGATCGCGTACGCGGTCGCGTACGCCGCGACCGCCGTGGGCGCCGCCGTGATGGTGTTCCGCCGCCGGGAGTTCAAGTGAGCGGGCCGCGGCGGAGCCCGTTCGGCGTCCTCGCCGTGCTCGGCGGGCTGGCCCTGGCCGCCACCACCCTCTACGCGAGGGACGGCCGGTACCCGCCGAGACCCGTCACCGAGCGCATGCTGTACATGACGTCCGGGTCGGTCGCCGACCGGTTGATGCTGTCGTTCGACGCCTTGGCCGCCGACGTGTACTGGATTCGGACGATTCAGCACTATGGCCGCGACCGGAAGTCCAGCCGCACCACCGGCCGCTTCGAGTTGCTGAAGCCCTTGCTCGATCTCACGACGTCTCTCGACCCGCGGTTCTCGACCGCGTACCGATTCGGGGCGATTTTCCTGGCGATGGCGCCCCCCGAGGGCCCCGGACGCACTGACCAGGCCATCGCCCTGCTCGAGAAGGGACTGGCCGCGACGCCGGACGCCTGGCAGTACGCGCACGACATCGGCTTCGTGCACTACTGGCACACCGGTGATTTCAGCGCGGCCGCTGACTGGTTCGATCGGGCCGCCAAGATGACAGGCTCGCCGGGTTGGATTGGGCCCCTCGCCGTGACGACGCGGGTCCAGGGCGGCAATCGCGCGAGCGCCCGCCAGACCTTGCAGGAACTCCTCGAGTCGCCTGAAGCCTACATTCGGCAGTTCGCGGAGCGCGCCCAGCTCCAGTTGCAGGCGCTCGACGCGATCGACCTTCTGCAGCACACCGTCAGCGAGTACCACGGCCGGTTTGGGCGGTACCCGGCCGGCTGGGTGGACCTCGTCAAGGCGGGCCTGCTCCCCGCCATTCCTCTTGATCCGGCGCGCGTGCCGTACGCCTACGATGCCGTGACGCACTCCGTCACGCTGGCGAAAGGATCTCCCCTCGGCCCGCTCCCTCAGGGATTCGCCGCCGCTTCCAGGCCGAAAGGGTGAACATCGCCTTCCTCCTCTTCGTGCTGGGGCTCTTCGGTCTAATCATCGGGAGCTTCCTCAACGTCTGCATCGGGCGTCTGCCTGCCGGCGAGTCCATTGTCTCGCCGCCGTCGCGCTGCCCGCACTGCGGGAAGGGCATCGCGTGGCACGACAACATCCCGGTGCTGAGCTACCTGGTCCTCGGCGGTCGCTGCCGCGGGTGCCGCGCGCCCATCAGTCTTCGCTATCCGCTCGTGGAGCTCACGACGAGTCTCTGCTTCGTCCTGCAAGGTCTTGCGCACGGCGACGACATTCCGTTGCTGGCGTCACGGCTCGTCTTCACCGCGCTGCTCATCGTCTTGTTCGGCACGGACCTCGAGACGATGCGGTTGCCGAACGTGCTGACGCTGCCGGGGCTCGTCGCCGGATTGGCGTTCAGCATCTGGCTGCCTCCCGGGTTGATCGCCAGCGCGATCGGCGCGGCGATCGGCGCCGCGATTCCATTCCTCATTCGATGGGCGTGGCGGGCGGCGACCTCGGTCGATGCGATGGGGCTGGGCGACGTGAAGATGCTGGCGATGATCGGCGCCTTCCTCGGTTGGCGCCAGGTCTGGGTCGTCCTGTTCCTCGCGAGTGTGACCGGCGCGGTCATCGGCATCGCCGTGACCGCGGGTCGCGGCCGCTCCATGCGCACCCGCCTGCCGTTCGGCACCTTTCTGGCCCTCGCGGCTTTCGTGGCCTCGCTGGCGGGCGAGTCGCTCCTCGCCTGGTACATGGGCCTGTTCGGCTAACCGCCACTTACAAATTCGGTAGACGACCGCCCAGTTCGGCGCCGATCCCCGCCAATTCAGGCCCGGCGCTCATCGCGATCACCGCTTTCCGGCCCCCCTCGTGAACCCTCGCTGGAATGGGACTTGCCCCCTTCGAGTACGCAGTTTTTTCAATAGTCGCCCCGCGTCGCGCGTAATTGCGGGCGAGGCGGCATGGACCGGGAGTTGCACTGAATGGCCGACGTCGAGCGTACGGAGTGCACGCACCATTCGGACGAGCTGAGTCGGGCTTCACGATCGTGGAGGCGCTCATCGCGATGATGCTCATCGCGGTGGCGGCGCTTGGTGTCGCCGAGTTGTCCGGTGTCGCATCCCGCGCTGGTGATGCGGCCCGCGTGCAGACGTCCGCCACGCTGATGGCGTCGCAGAAAATGGAACAGCTCCTTTCGCTGACCTGGCGTTTCGATGGACTCGGCCTCGGCCAGCCGGAGGGCGACCTGACAACGGATGTCAGCCGCGACCCGGCGACGACGGGCGGCACGGGTCTGGGGCCGTCTCCGCTTGGCGCTCTGGACGCCAACACGCCGGGCCATGTGGACTTCCTCGATCGCGCGGGACGCTGGGTCGGCACCGGCGCGGCCGTGCCGGCCGAAGCGGTGTACGTCCGGCGCTGGAGTGTCGCGCCCCTCGCGTCGGATCCGGCCGATGCGCTCGTGCTCCGGGTGCTCGTGCGGTCGATCGCGCGGACGTCGCGCCACGGCGCCGGGCCGGCCGACGCCGTCCTTACGACTGTGCGGACCCGGAAGGCGCCATGAAACGAGAGAGCGGCTTCACCCTCGTTGAGTCCCTCGTGTCCCTCGTCCTGATGGTCACGGTGTCGGGAGCCGTCTTTGCGCTCGTCACGCCGGCCGCGACCAGCTCACAGACGCATCCCGAGGCGCTCGACATGCAACAGCGCGCGCGCGTCGCGGGCGATCTGCTGTCGCGCGACCTCCGCATGGCCGGCGCCGGCGTCAGCGCCGGGCCTCGCACCGGGCCCCTCAATCGCTACTTCGCGCCCCTTGTTCCGCGTCGCATGGGCTTGCAGCGGCCCGATGGGCCGACGGTTGTCCGCGCCGACGCCCTCACGATTTCGTACGCGCCCGGCACGCATCACGAGACGACGGCCCGCGATCCTCTGGGGCCGGCGCCGTCGCAGTTGCGCGTGAACCAGCTGCCGAACTGTCCCGTGGGCCGGCCGATCTGCGGTTACGCCGCAGGCGCGACGATCGCGGTATTCGACGAGGCGGGCACGTTCGATGTCTTTACCGTCACGGCCGTGCTGGGCGACGTGGCCTCGCTTCGCGCCCATCGGACGGATGCCAGCCACGCGTATCCTGCCGGCGCGTTCGTCACGCCGGCCGAGACGCACACCTATTGGTTCGACGCCGCGGCTCGCCAACTTCGCCACTACGACGGCTACCTGACGGACGTGCCCGTCGTGGACAACGTCGTGGGTGTGCGGTTCGAGTACTTCGGCGATCCCAACCCTCCCGTCCGGCCCAGGCCCGCGCTCGGAACCGCCAACTGTCTGTACGACGCGGCCGGCGTTCGACTTCCCCTGCCCGTGCTGCCCGCCGCGGGCGGATCCACCGCGCCGTTGCCGCTGTCGCTCTTCAGCGACGGCCCATGGTGCGGCGCGGGCGACAACCGGTTCGATGCGGACCTCCTGCGAGTGAGGACCGTGCGCGTCACCGTCCGGGTGCAGGCCGCGCATGCCGGGCTTCGGGGCATCGGCGCCGACTTCGCCGTGCCAGGCACGAGCCGCAGCGCGCGCCGGGCCCTTCCTGACTACGCGGTGACATTCGAGGTCACGCCTCGCAACCTGAACCTGGGGCGTTGAGATGCGCATGTACCTGACGCCCAGCCGTGCCCGCACCGTGAGCGATCAGGGGTCGGCGATCATCGTGGCGCTCCTCGCGACCATGCTGCTCGGCGCGCTTGGGGCGGGCCTGGTGTCGGTGACCAACACGGAAGTAGCGATTGCCGCCAACTACCGCGATGGCAGCGAGACGGGCTATGCGGCGGAAGCGGCCGCGGAACACCTGCTGGGCGAGTTGCAGCGCTCCGGAAACTGGAGCGACCTGCTGACTGGCGCCGCGACGTCGACGTTCACCGACGGCACGCTCACGCCGACGCTGGCGTCCAATCGCACGATCAGCCTGCCGGCCGTGACCGCCCGACTGCAGGCCGAGTCCGATGCCGCGGCGTCCTGGGGACCGAACGACCCGCGGTGGCGGCTCGTCGCGTACGGGCCGCTCGATCGCCTGGCGCCCGGCGCGCGCCCCGGCCCGGCCTACCTCGCGGTGTGGCTTGCCGACGATCCGTCGGAGACCGACGGCGATCCGCTTCGAGATACGAACGACGTGGTGCGGGTCCGCGCGCGCGCGCTCGGCCGCGGCGAGGCGTCGCAAGATGTTGAACTCATCGTCGCAAGGGATGCGACGAGCGGCGCCGGCAGGGCCGGCGTCCGCATTCTGTCCTGGAGGGTAGTCCGATGAACACGCTCTGGCAAACGCCGGCGATCGCGATGGCGCTCATTACCTGGCTCACCGCGCCGCCGACCTCGCTCGCTGAGATTTCGCAGCGTGAGGCGCTGCGAAAAAGCATGACGGCGAAGTCCGCCGGGTCATTCACGAACGAGAACCTGCGGCCCGACCTCTTTCCGGTGACGACCACGGCGGAGCCGCCCGTGTCCGGCGAGCCGCCCGTGGGCGATCCGCAAGTGGCGGCGCCGCCGCCGCTGGGCGGGGAAGCCGGCCAGACGGTGAGGGTCTCCACCGGGCTGGACGAGAAGGCATGGCGCACGCGGATCGCGGACGCCCGCGCCGCGCTCGATCGCGACTCGGGGCTCGTCGAGGCGATGCAGGCGCGCATCAATTCCCTGCAGAATGACGTCATTAATCGCGATGACCCGGCCCAGCAGGCGTCGATGCGTCAGTTGCTGGCGAAGGCGCTCGGCGAGCTCGAGCGGCTGAAGGGGCAGGTCAAGGCCGACGAGAAGTCCATCGTGGACATCCAGGCCGACGCGCGCCGCCAGAACGTGCCTCCGGGCTGGGTGCGCTGACCGTCAGCGCTTCATCCCGATCGCCCGCATCGCGGACGTCAGCTCCGCGCGGGTGACGTTCGCGACGATTTCCGTCGCACCGAGGCCGCGCGCGAGCACGAGGTGCAGCCGGCCCCGCACGACCTTCTTGTCGTGCCCGATCGCGTCGAGCGCGTCGCCCACCCGCAGGTCCGCAATGGGCGGCAGGGGCCCCACGCGTCCGATGAGCGCCTGCAACCGCGACTCGTCTCGCGCGTCCATGAGGCCGCGCGCGGTCGAGAGGCGGGCAGCGGCCATCATGCCGTAAGCGACCGCCTCTCCGTGACGGAACCGTCGATAGTCGGTGAGCGCCTCGAGGGCATGACCCACGGTATGGCCGAAATTGAGTGCGCGCCGCGGCCCGGCTTCCCGTTCGTCGAGTGACACCACCTCTGCCTTGATCCGCGCGCAGTCCGCGATGATGCCGGGCAACTCGCCGACGTCATGCGCCAGCAGCCGGTCCACCGCCGTCGCGACCCTGTCGAAGAGCGGCCGCGACGCGATCACGCCGTACTTGATCACCTCGTACAGTCCGGCTCGGAATTCCCGTCGCGGAAGGGACGCCAGCACCGCCGGGTCGCAGACGACGACGCTGGGCGCGTGGAAGGCGCCCACGAGGTTCTTACCGGCCGACAGGTTGACGCCGACCTTGCCCCCAATCGCGCTGTCCACCTGCGCCAGCAGCGTCGTCGGCACCTGAATCAGGCGAATGCCGCGGAGAAAGGTGGCGGCGGCGAATCCGGCGACGTCGCCCACGACGCCGCCGCCCAGCGCGATCACGGTGCCCGATCGATCGAGGCGGCGCCGCACGAATGCGTCGTACAGCTTCGAGACCGAGGGGAGCGTCTTCGCGCGCTCGCCGTCGGGCAGCATGACGACGGGCTTGCCTCCGCCGAGCGCTCGCGCCTGCCTGGTGAGGGCGCGCCAGACGGGCGGGCAGGTGACGACGACCCGCGCGCCGGACACGGCGTCCGTGGGCATCCACTCGGCCGGGCGCGAGGCGAGTCCCACGCCGACGAGCACCTGGTAGCCGGCGCGCTCGCTTCGCACGTCGATGACAATCGGGTCCATGAGAAGACGAGGTAGGATAACAGGGCGTCCGCCGAGGTGCCCGTGTCCGATCCCAAAAAAGAGTCGTTCGTCACCGAAATCACGCCCAGGTCCGAGGATTTTTCGCGCTGGTACCTCGACGTCGTGCGGCGCGCCGAACTCGCCGACTATTCACCCGTCAAGGGCTGCATGGTCATCCGGCCGTACGGCTACGCGATCTGGGAGCACATCCAGCGGCTGCTCGACGCGCGCTTCAAGGCCACCGGCCACGTCAACGCCTACTTCCCGCTGTTCATTCCCGAGTCGCTCCTGATGAAGGAGAAGGAGCACGTCGAAGGCTTCGCGCCCCAGGTGGCGTGGGTGACGCGCGGCGGCGACGAAGAACTCGAGGAAAAGCTCATCGTGCGACCGACGTCTGAGGTCCTGGTCGGCACGATGTACGCGAAGTGGATCAAGTCGTGGCGCGACCTGCCGGTGCTCATCAACCAGTGGGCCAACGTCGTGCGGTGGGAGAAGGTCACGCGGCCGTTCCTCCGCACGACGGAGTTCCTCTGGCAGGAGGGCCACACGGCGCACGAAACCGCGGCTGAGGCGGAGGAAGAAACGCTGAAGATCCTCGCCCTCTATAAGGAATTCGCCGAGACGGAACTGGCGATGCCCGTCGTGGACGGCATCAAGAGCGACAGCGAAAAGTTCGCCGGCGCGTCGCGGACGTATTCGATCGAGGCGCTTATGGGGGATGGGCGGGCGCTGCAGGCCGGGACGTCGCACAACCTGGGGCAGAACTTCGCCAAGGCGTTCGAGATCCAGTTCCAGGGCCGCGACAAATCCCTGCAGCACGTGTGGACGACGTCCTGGGGCGTGTCGACCCGGCTCATTGGCGCCCTGATCATGACGCACGGCGACGACAGCGGACTGGTGCTGCCGCCCCACATCGCGCCGCATCAGGTGGTCGTCGTGCCGATCCCGCGCGGCAACTGGAAGGAGACCGTGCTCCCAAGGGCGGAGGCGATCCGCGACGAGCTCACGGCCCTGGGCGTCCGCGTCAAGCTCGATGCCAGCGAGGAGAACTCGCCCGGCTGGAAGTACGCGGAGTGGGAGCTGCGCGGCGTCCCGCTGCGCCTCGAGATCGGGCCCAAGGACCTCGAGAAGGCCCAGGTGTTTTCGGCGCGCCGCGACACGCGGGAGAAGGCGGCCATTCCGATGGCCGACCTGGGCTCACGCGTGCCGGCGCTCCTCGAGGAGATTCAACAGAACCTGCTCGCGCGCGCTCGCGCCTTTCGCGACGAGAACACGCGCGAGGCGTCAACGTGGGCGGAGTTCACCGCCGCCATGGCGGGGCGGCCCGGGTTTGTGATTGCCGCCTGGTGCGGCGCGGCCGACTGCGAGGCCGCCATCAAGGCGGAAACGCAGGCGACGCTGCGGAACATCCCGATGCGCTCGCCCCGCGTCGAGGGCCGCTGCGTCAAATGCAACGGCCCGGCTTCGGTGAAGCCTTGGTTTGCGAAGGCGTACTAGGGCCGCCGGTTAACTTAGAACTCAGAACTCAGAACTTCGGAGCGCCCGGATATCGGACTGTCCGAAAGTTCTGAGTTCCAAGTTTTGAGTTCTGAGTTACTGAATCCTCACTGTCAGCGCGGCCCTGCGGTTCAGCCGGCGCGTGTCTTCGGCCGCGTTCTCGTGCTTCGGCCGCTCTTCACCGTACCCCACTGACCGCAGGCGATCGGCGTTGATGCCGCGGCTGATGAGATACTCACGGACCGAATTGGCCCGGCGCTCGGAGAGCGCGAGGTTGTACTCGGCGGTGCCGATGTTGCACGTGTGGCCCTCGATCTCGATGCGCAGGTTCGGGTTCGCGTTGAGCGCCGTTACCGCGTCGTTCAGCACCTGCAGGGCGTCCGGCAGCAGCAGCGACCGGTCGAAGTCGAAGTGCACGTCGTCGAAGGTGAACACGCGCTCCACCGGACGGACGACGTTGATCGTGGTGTTGGCGCTGGCGGTGCCGCCTTTGCCGTCATTCACCGTCACGGTGAACGGCACCGGCCCCGGCTGCATTGGCGCGATCCACGGCGTCTGGCGGCTCGTCGCGTTCGAGAGCGACCCGGCGGCCGTGGTCCATCGATAGGTCAGCGGGTCGCCGTCCGGATCTTGCGCGTCGGCTGAGACCGTCGCGGTTCGCCCGACGTCGACCGTGCACGGGTCGCAGGCCGCGCGCACCACGGGCGGCCGGTTGGCCGGCGGCGGGGGCGGCGGCGGCGGGG
>JANOGJ010000114.1:0-6609 GCA_031405995.1 Acidobacteriota bacterium | reverse complement strand
CTGCACCAGGCCGACGATCTCGATGTCGAGTTTGCCCGAGTTGCCGACCTCCATTCGCTTGCCCACGGCGTCGCGGCCCAGGTTGAACTTCTTCGCGAACTGCTCGTTGACGACGGCGACCTTGGGCGCCTTCGGGCCGTCCGACCGCGTGAACTCGCGGCCGGCGATGAGCGGCACGCCGAGCGTCTTGAAGTAGTCGGGTCCGATCTCGTTGAAGCGCGACTCCGTGTCGGTGTCGGCGTCGGCCTTGAAGCCCTGCACCGAAACGTTGCTGCCCCAGTTGTTGCCGGAGAGCAGCGGCACGAGCGCTGCCGTGACGAGCGTGACGCCCGGTTGCCCGGCGAGCTCATCCTCCACGCGCTCGAAGAACGCGCGCGACCGTTCCGGCGTGTACGCGTTCAGTTCGGGCGACAGGGCGAACGTGATCACGTGATCCACGTTGAGGCCGAGGTCCACGCGGCTGACATTGAACAGGCTCTTCGTGAAGAGGCCGGCCACGCCGAGGAGCAGCATCGAGAGCACGATCTGCGACGTCGCGAGCACGGACCGGAACACCTTGGCCGAGCGCGCGCCGGACGGCTGGCCGCCCTGGCCCTTCAGCGTCGTCAGGAGATTGGGACGCGAGCCGTGGAGCGCCGGAAAGAGGCCGAACAGCACGCCGGTCGCGAGCGTCACCGTGCCCAGGAAGAGCAGGACACCGCCGTCAATCTGGAAGGTGATGATCGCCGCGGCGTCGGCCGGCAGCATGGACGCAATCAACCCGAGCGTCCATCGCGCGACGAGCAGTCCCGCGACGCCGCCCAGTGAGGCGAGCAGGACGGATTCGCCGAGGAGCTGCGTGATGAGATGGCGCCGGCTCGCGCCGATCGAGAGCCGCACCGCCATCTCGCCCGCGCGCGTCGCCGCCCGCGCGAGCAGCAGGTTCGCGATGTTCGCGCACGCGCTGAGCAGCACGATGCCCGTCACGCCGAGCAGCACCAGGAGCGGCACGAACGCCTCCTCCATGACGTCGCTCTGTCCCTGCGGGCCAGGCTCGACGACGACGTTCTTCGCCTTGAACCGCTCCAGGGTCGCCGGGCTCATGCCTTTTTGCAGCGGCGCTTCGACCTCGTTGATGAGGCGCTTGTACGGCTGGTTCAGCGCGACGCGCGCCTGTTCCACCGTGACGCCCGGTTTGAGCCGCCCGAAAAGGTACGCCCAGTACGACTGCCGGTTGTCGAATCCCTTGAAGCCGGGCTGCATGAAGCCGCGCATCGTGATCGGCACGAACACTTTCGGGTGAATGCCGAGCGTCGTGCCCTGGAACCCGGCCGGCGCGACGCCGACGATCGTCATCGGCTGGCCGTTGACGACGAGCGTCTCGTTCAGGACGGCCGGACTCGACTCGAATCGCGTCCGCCAGTACGCGTGGCTCAGCACGACCACATTCGACTGACCGACGACCGCGACGTCGCCCGGGCTCAGCAGGCGTCCGGCCGCCGGCGTGATGCCGAGGACGCCGAAGTAGCCGCCCGAGACGAGCATGCCTTCGCCCTTCGCGGTCTGCCCGCGATAGGCGAGGTTGGCGTCGAAGCCCCGGTGCGCCGCGAGCCCTGTGAAGACCGTCTGCTGTGTTTCGAGGTCCCGGAACATCGGGTAGCTGAAGATCTCGTCGCATCCGCCCGCGGTGTTGCAGGAATTTGACCCCTGTTTGGGCCCCGGCGCGCCCAGATTCACCAGCGCGCGCGGCTCGTGCACCGGCAGCGCCCGGACGAGGATCTGGTTGAACACCGAGAAAATCGCGGCATTGGCGCCGATGCCCAGCGCGAGCGAGACGATCGCCACGGTGGTGACCAGCGGGGTCCGAAAGAGCGTGCGGAACGCGAGCCTGATATTGAACATGGCTGTCGGTTAGACGAGGGGCGATGCCCGAACGTTTGTCCCGCCTCCATCGTGAAGGGTCAGTGCGGCCCGGGAATCGCCAGGCCCGTCAGCCAGGCCGTGAGTGTCAGGACGAGGCCGAGGGCCAACGCCACTTCAATGATCGCGCCTCGCCTCAGCCGCCGGCGATCCTCGGACGATTCGAGCGATCGGCGGTGCCGGCGGAAGTTCATCCACCCGAACGCCGCGACAAGGACAACGACCGCGACTTTCAACATCAGCGTGCGGCCGAACTCCGTCGTCCACAACGTGTCGAGCGGCCGCATGTGCTCGTACGTCAGCAGCGCGCCGGTGCCGGCCGTCATCGCCGCGCCGGCGAACGCCAGGGGTGAAAATGACGCGAGTAGTCCGCGCAGGGTGGCCGTGGACGCGCCGTCCCGCCACACCGGCCACGTCGCCCAGGTGAGCATGGCCAGCGTGCCGATCCAGAGTCCCGAGCCCAGCAGGTGCGCCGCGTGCACCCAGTAGATCAATGCGCCGTGGGTGCCGCCGTGGCCGAGGAGCGGCAGCGCGAACACGCAGGCGATGGCCGCCGCGACGCCCGCGACTCCGCGCGCCATCCGCCAGAACATGGCGAGACCGAGCACGGCAATCACCGCCGTGGTCGACTGGGCGGTTCGCATCCAGTGCTGGCCCCACGCGGAGTCGTTGACGATCGTCTTTGCGCGCTCGAGGTTGAACTGGTCCGCGCCGAACCATGCGTAGGTCTGCGCGGCCAGGGTCAGGATCACCGCGAGGCCGAGGCCGAGCGCCGACACGACGCCTGCCCTGGTGAGTCGCGACGTGACAATCGCGTCCCTCGCGTCAGCGGCGAGAAACCCGCCGCCCGTCACGACCAGTCGCGCGCCGATCGAGCCGACGACGCCGAGCGTCCCGAGGTAGGTCAGCCATCGCGCCGCGGCCAGGCAGAAGCTGACGGCGTCGATCGTGCCCATTACCGCCTCGTCCCTGGCGCGCGGACGCATCCGGCGACGTGGTCGTTGACCAGGCCGACGGCCTGCATGAACGCGTAGCAGATGGTCGAGCCGACAAACGTGAAGCCGCGCGCCTTGAGGTCGCGGCTCATGGCGTCCGACTCGGCCGTGCGTGGCGGGACCTGCTTCATCGAGCGCGGCCGGTTCACCCTGGGCCGGCCGCCGACGAACCGCCAGATGTAGGCATCGAAGCTGCCGAATTTCCGCTGGACGACCAGAAAGGCGCGCGCGTTCGTCACCGCGGCGTTGATCTTCAGGCGGTTGCGGACGATGCCCGCGTCGCGCAGCAGCGCGCGCTTCTTGGACGAGCCGTAACGCGCGACCTTCCGGGCGTCAAAGCGATCGAACGCTTTGCGATATGCCGGACGCTTCCGAAGGATCGTGATCCAGCTCAGCCCGGCCTGCGCGCCCTCTAAGATCAGCATTTCGAACAGCCGCCGGTCGTTGTGCACCGGCACGCCCCACTCGACGTCGTGGTAGCGCGTGTAGAGGGGGTCAGTGCCGGCCCATTCACAGCGGCGGACCATCGGTGCCATGGAGGCCGGGGCTTCAGCCCCGGCAAGTGCCGGACCTGAAGGTCCGGCCTCCATCCTCAACGATTCCCCAGCATCTTTTCCCGAATCGCTTTGAACTCGTTGCCGGGTTTCCACGCAGGGAGTTTGTCGGCCTGGGCAATGCGATGGCCCATCAGCAAGAACAGTCTGGCGTCCTCGACCGCGCCGGTGAGATCCCAGTCGTCCTTTATCTCGTCCGACGGCGCGTGGTAGTCGCGGTTCGTGTACTCCTCGCGCTTTTGCTTGCCGTACGCCGGCGGTTTGCCGAGGTAGTCCACGCCGGAATCCGGATCGAACGCCGGCACGCCCTTCTTGGCGAAGTTGAAGTGATCCGAGCGGTAGTAGAAGCCCTTCTCCGGCTCCGCATCCGGCTTCAGCACGCGGCCCTGCTCGGCAGCGGCGGCCTGCGCGTAGTCGTCGAGGTCGGAGGCGCCGAGGCCGACGACGGTGAGGTCCTTCGTGCGCCCCCACTGGTTGATGCCGTCGATGTTGATGTTGGCGACCGTCTTCGCGAGCGGGTACAGCGGGAACTCCGCGTAGTACTGCGAGCCGAGCAGGCCCTGTTCTTCCGCCGTCACCATCAGGAACAGGAACGAGCGCTTGGTCGCCGGCTTCAGCGCCTTCAGCTGACGCGCGATTTCCAGCACGGTGGCGCAGCCACTGGCGTTGTCGAGCGCGCCGTTGCGGATCGAATCGCCGTTCACCGGTTCGCCGACGCCGAAGTGATCCCAGTGCGCGGTGTAGACCACGTACTCGTTCTTGAGCGTGGGATCGGCGCCGCTGAGCTTCGCGATGACGTTCTGCGAGTCCACCGTGCGCATCTTCTGCGTGACGCTCATCGACGCCGTCATGCCGAGGGGCACGGCCTTGAACGCGGACGTCCGCGCGAGCGCCTTCAGCTTCTGGTAGTCCTGGCCGGCCATCTTCAGGAGGGCCGTCGCGGCCTCCATCGATATCCAGCCCTCGATCTTGGCGCGACCGGCGTTCTTGTCCGGCGTGACGAGATCGAACCGCTCGCCGCCCATCGTCTGCACCACTGAAAACGGATATGCCGCCGGGATCGTCTCGTGGACGATCAGGACGCCCGCCGCGCCGAGCTCGGCCGCCTTCTCGAACTTGTACGTCCACCGGCCGTAGTAGGTCATCGCCTTGCCGCCGAACACCTTCGCGTCGAGCTCCTTCGGATTCGCCTTGTCGGGCACCGGCGGGTCGTTCACGAGCACGACGATCGTCTTGCCCCTGACGTCGACACCCTTGAAGTCGTCCCAGTTGTATTCGGGCGCTTGCACTCCGTAGCCGGCGAACACCAGCTCGGAGTTCTCCACCTTCACCTGGTCGACGACGTGCTTGCTGAAGGCGATGATCTCGTCGCGCACCTTGAACTCGCGCGTCGTGGCGCCTTTCTTGACGACGAGCGGCGTCGGGGCGCCGGAAATGCCGACGAGCGGCACCTTCTGGGTCCACCCGCCGTCCGGGTTTCCGGGCTCGAGGCCCATGGCCTTGAACTGGTCGATGAAGTACTGGACGGAGAGCGTCTCGCCTTTCGTCCCCGGCGCGCGGCCCTCGAACTCGTCGGAGGACAACTTGCGGATGTCCGCCATGATCGCGTCGGTGCTGACGGTGACGCCCGTCATCGCGGGCGGTCCGGCGGGCTCGGAGGAGCACGCTGCGCCGAAGAAAGCGAGAAGAAGGAGCAGGGGTCGGTTCTGCATGATGGCGTTAATCTACCGTACGATGTCCCGCACCGTCCTCGCAGGAATGCTCGCCGCCGGCCTCTTCTGGGGTCTGCTCGGCCACGCGTGGTGGGCGGCCAAACTCACGCATCGGACTGGCCTGTTCTTCGTGCTGCTGTGGACCGCCGGGATGGTCGGGTTCCCATACCTCGCGATCGGCCGCGGCGCGTTTACCGTGTGGGTCGCGCTGCTCGACATCGTGTTAATCTTCCTGGTCTTCAAGAGAGACTTCGAGATTCCAACGCGGCCGGAGTAACTCAATCGCCCGATTCGCGTTACTCCTCAAACGGCAGCCTCCCCACCGCGTCCTCCGCTTCTTCCGTGCCCTCCGTGTCGAAGTTGTGGACCCCCGCGCCAAGCAGCCGCGCCGGACGCCGGCCGACTTCCGTTTTCGTCAGCAAATCCACGGCGCGTCGCACGATCTCGGTCACGTCGTTGGTCGCCGGCTTGGTGTCGCTCCGCGTGATGGTCGTGAAGTCGTCGTAGCGGACCTTGATCGTGACGGTTCGCGCGAGGAGTCCCTTACGTTCGAGCCACGCGGCGTTGTCGCGCGCCATCTCCGCGATCTCTTCCTGGATGCGGCCGAGGTCGGTCAGGTCGTCGGCGTAGGTGCATTCGGACGACGAGGACTTCGCGGCGCGGTTCGGTTCGACGGGCCGGTCGTCCTCGCCGAGCGCGAGTCTTTGCAGCCACTCTGTCATGCTGCCGACGGCCGATCGCAACGCGTCGGGGTCGGCCGTGCGGATGTCCACCAGCCGCTCGATGCCGCGCTCGCGCAGGCGGGTGGCGGTCACCGGGCCGACGCCCCAGAGCGCGTCCACGGGCAGTTGCTGCAGGAAGGACTCGACCCGCTCGGGAGCGATCACCGTCAGGCCGTCCGGTTTCCGCCACGCGGACGCGACTTTGGCCAGGAACTTGTTCGGCGCGACACCAGCCGACGCCGTGAGACCGGTCTGCTCCTTGATGGCCGCCTTGAGGCGGCGAGCGACGTTGACGGCCAGCGGCTCGCCCCACGCGTTCTCCGTGACGTCCAGATACGCCTCGTCGAGCGACAGCGGCTCGACCAGCGGTGTCACTTCCCGGTAGATCGCGAACACCTGCTGGGACACGGCGCGGTACTTCGCGAAGCTGGGCGAGACGATCGCCAGGTCTGGGCACAGGCGGACGGCGCGCGACATCGGAATCGCCGACCGGACGCCGTACTTCCGGGCCTCGTAGCTCGCGGCCGCCACCACCCCGCGCGACGCGGGAGAGCCGCCGACCGCCACCGGCCGCCCGCGCAGGTCCGGCCGATCGCGCTGCTCGACCGACGCGTAGAACGCGTCCATGTCCAGGTGGATGATGCGGCGCAAAGGGGTCGTACCTCGATCTGTGGAAAACTCCAGGGACGCCAGCGTCAGTGATGTCCGTGGAGTTTTCCACAGATCG
>JANOGJ010000034.1:0-2763 GCA_031405995.1 Acidobacteriota bacterium | reverse complement strand
CCCAGAGCTTGACGTCCTCGATGACAGCGCCCACGGCGATCTCTTCAACGAGAAGATCGAGTGGGAAGCGAGCCGGCCGAAGGGAACCCGACAGAAGTACGGCGTGTATCAGCGCACGGACATCGAATGGGATCGTGTGCGCACGGAAGGCGATGTGCGGGGCGTCGGCAAGACCAACCGCGAAGCTGCCCGGCGGTTTGGACTTCCGCCACAACTCGATGACGAGGGAAACTTCGCCACGCTTCATCACATCGGACAGGACAGCCGGGGTCCGCTGGTCGAGGCGAGCACGGAGTACCATGGGGTCGGCAAGAAGTATCAGGACACTCTGCACGGACAGTACGGCCGCAGCAAACGACACCCGACCCACGCACCCGATCGGAAGAAGTTCGACGTCGACGATCGCGAATACTGGAAGTCGCGAGCTTCAAACGCCGACGAGGAATAGATCATGGCGACCATTTCGGATCTGAGAGCGCGCTACGAAAATTTGGATGGTCCCATCTCGTCGGGCGACGACGTATCGACGATGGAGAAGCGTCTTGGTCTCGCGCTCCCCGAGGACATGCGCGAGATCAGCCGGTTCTACCAAGGCGGGATGCTCGGCGGGATCAGCCATTTCACGTGGGCGGCGGCGGGGTCGTACAGCGTTGTTGAGAAGACGCTGGCGGCGCGCGGGGCTCTCGATCTCTCAGCGCCGTTCATCTTCCTTGCCGAGCCAGCAGAGAGCGCGATCGTCTGGCGCGCGGAGCAGACGCCTGCGATCGTCTGGTGCCATGCGTTCGACTTCGAGAGGGTCGCAAGCGGTCTTCCTGCGACGGCCGACGTCACCGAGTTTGAGACCTACCGGGACTTCTTCGAGTTCCTCCTCAAGCAGGAAGAAGAAGAGCGCGATGAAGCCTCTTGATCTCTGCTGGCTCGATCCTTCTGCCGCCCCTCTGCCTGCCGTCCCAAAGGTGATTGGGTGCGGATCTCTTGGGACGGCAAGAACGTGATCGATTCCGCGATGTTGGCGGCGCTGGATCTTTCCGGATCGATCGTTGGCGGGTAGCGTCGCCGGCATGAGATCGATCGCGCACGCCATTGCTGCGGCCACGGCGGCCACGGTCAGTCCCTTCTGCGAGTCTCGGCGGGAGATGAAGAAGATCGAGGACGAGCTGACGAGCAACGCGGCGGCGAGCGCGCCGCTGCACGAGATCGAGCAGATGCTGCGGACGCAGGGCCGCGAGCTGATGCGGTTGATGATGCAGACGCACCTCAATCACCGCGCCGGGCTGGAGCAACGAGTCGAGGTCCGCGACGCCGATGGTGTCGAACGCACGCAGGTCCGCCAGAGCACGCGGTTGGTGGAGACCGAGTTTGGCGAGGTGGAGGTCGGTCGCAACCTGTACCAGGCCGCGGGACGCGAGGGGCTGGCGCCGGCCGATGCGGTGATGGAGCTGCCCAAGGAGAAGTACTCGTACGAGGTGCGCCGGATGGTCGCAGAGGAGAGCGCTCGGTCGTCGTTCGACGAGGTCGTGGAGGCGGTCCGGAAGTACAGCGGCGCGGACGTGCCGAAGCGGCAAGCCGAGGAGTTGAGCGTCTACGCGGCCCGCGACTTCGACGGGTTCTACCTGGATCGGCTGCTCCCCCCCGAGGCCACCGACGACTTGATGGTCCTGAGCGTCGATGGAAAGGGCATCGCGATGCGCCACGACGGTCTGCGCGACGCGACGCGCAAGGCCGCCGAGGCGACGCCGCGGCGGTTGCACACGCGGCTGGTCAAGGGTGAGAAGCCGAACCGCAAGCGCATGGCGCAGGTCGCGACCGTGTACACGCTCGCGCGCTGGCAGCGCACCGTCTCCGACGTCTTGCACGGCCCCCACGAGAAGCGGACCGATCGGCCACGACCGACCAACAAGCGCGTGTGGGCCAGCGTCGAGCACAGCGCGCAACAGGTGATCGACGACGCGTTCACCGAGGGGCTCCGTCGCGATCCCGAGCGCCGCCGCCGCTGGGTCGTGCTCGTCGACGGCCACCTCGATCAACTGCGTCGCGTCAAACGCGCTGCGCACGCGGCCGGCGTCAAGATCACGATCGTGCTCGATCTGATCCACGTCCTCGAGTACCTCTGGACCGCGGCCCACGCGTTCCACCCCGGCGACAGCCCCAAGGCGAAGACCGCCGCCGAGGCGTGGGTCAAGTGCCGACTGCTCGCACTGCTCAACGGCCGCAGCGGCGGCGAGATCGCGAAGAGCCTGCGCCTGATGATCGCAAGCCACGATCTCGACGCTCAAGCCAAGCGCGCCGTCGAACGCGCCGCCAACTACCTCGTCAAGCACACGCGCCTCCTGCACTACGACCGCGCGCTTGCCGACGGGCTGCCGATCGCCACGGGTGTCATCGAGGGCGCGTGTCGTCACCTGGTCCAGGATCGGATGGGCCGCACGGGCGCCCGCTGGTCGCTCGACGTCGCCGAGGCGGTCCTGCGGCTTCGCGCGCTGCGCGCCAGCGGCGACTTCGATGACTACTGGCAATATCACCTCGCGAAGGAGCACGAGCGGAACCACCAGTCACGCTACGCCGACGGCGCCGTCCCCAAACCGCTGCCACCGATGCCGAACCGCCGCCCCCACCTCACCCTCGTCAAGTGATCGATCTTGTTCCCGTCGACGACTGCTCCAGAAGAGCCGCACCCAAACCGTTTCGTGGAGACGCTCGGCGAGCTCATGCCCGCACTTGGGACAGATCATGGCCTTCCTTCTCGGTTGAAGTGGCGCGGTG
>JANOGJ010000011.1:0-3740 GCA_031405995.1 Acidobacteriota bacterium | reverse complement strand
GCCGTCGGGTGCCCACACCGGACCGAAGTCGTCGGTGGTGCCGTCGATGAGTACTCGCGGCGGCGATCCGTCGATGCCCATGATGAGGACATCGCGCTGTCCAGACGCCAAGTCGGGCTGGAAATCATAGACGACGAACCGGGTGTCTCGAGAAAGGCGCGCCGTTTGAGGACGGCTGGTCTCGAACGTCTGCAGGAGCCTTGGCGCGCCACCGCTCGTCGGGACGAGGGCGAGATCAGCGCGACCACTCTTGCGCAACAACCAGCAGAGCACGTACGCGCCGTCGCTGGACCATTCGATGGGCACGGGCTGGTCTGCCGCTTCGCGAGGCAGAATCCTCCGGCGCCCCGAGCCGTCGGCCTCGGCGACGAGCAGCTCGTCGCCGCCGTTCTGGGACCCCCAAGCGAATGCCACGCGACGGCCATCCGGAGACATCGCAGATTCTCCAGCCGTGTGGTTACGGTCAGCGCTCCTGGTCACAGCCCGTCTTGCACCCCCGAGAGGCTCCCAAATCCACAAGTCGCCGGCTGAAGCCGCCCAGTCGACATAGGGCCAATAGCGTCCATCGCGTGAGGGCTGGCCTCGCCAGTTCACCAGCGTGAGAGGGGGCGCGAGCCGTAGATGCTCAGGCTGCGGGGCAGTGGCGTCAACAAGGGGACCGCGCCCAGGCCTAGCTTCCCGTGACGCGTCACTCGCGACCGGCGGCGCTTCCGGTTGTGCGAGCATTGCAGCCGTCGCGGCCGGGCCGGGGCTCGTGACTGACGCCGGCGGCCCGTCAACGCTGCTGTCACGGACGTTGCCCCACAGGAGCCAGGCCACCAGCCCCGTCGCGGCAAGACCGCCGCCGACCGTGGCCCACGCCGGCCACCTGCTTGGGTTTGCGAGCGCGTCGTTCGCAGAACTCACCTGCGTTCGCCGCAGCGCGGCTTCGAACGCGCCCGCGCTCTCGAACCGCTGCGATGGATCAGCCGCGAGCCCGCGCTCGATCGCCTCGACGAGCGCTCCGGGTAGGTCCGGCCGCGCGCCGCGCAAGCGTGCCGCGCTGCCCTGGCGATGGCCCGTCCGCACGTCCTCCAGCGTCCGGCCGGGAACGGGATACTCACCGGTCAGTAAGTGGAAGAGCAGCACCGCCAACGCGTAGACATCGCTCGCCACCGTCGGCCGGCCACCGGTGAACAACTCAGGCGCGAGATAGAGCGGTGTGCCGGAGAGATCGCCCGCGCTGGTCGGGACGAGTTCCACGTCGTGCCCCGTGCCAAAATCCATCAAGACGATCCGCCCGCCAGTCTCGCGCATGACGTTCTGGGCTTTGACGTCGCGGTGGAGCAGCCCCGCGTCGTGTACCGCGGCGAGCGCTCGGCACAAATCGACGCCGATGGCCACCACGTCTTCGGCCGCCAGCGGGCCCCGCTCGGCGAGCACCGCCTCCAGCGTGCGCCCTTCGATGAACTCGGTCCAAATGCCGACCTGGTCATCGAGGGATTCCGCGCCGTGCACCGTCAGTACATTCGGATGACGCACGCGCGCGAGCAGTCGCGCCTCTTCGATGGCGCGCGTCGGAGAGCCGGACGTGGCAGACGAGGACGCGTGGAGCAGCTTGAGCGCCACGTGGCGCTGGAGCCGCGCATCCCACGCGCGGTAGACCTGGCCAAAGCGCCCCTCCCCGACCAATCCAAGGAGCGTGAGTGGCCCCCAGCGCGATCCGGCAGGAGCCCCCTCGGCGCCCACCCACTCGGCCGGCGCCCGATGAAGCGTGGCCAACGCGGAAATCGCTTTCAGCTCTTCGATGATGGCGGGATCGAGCGGACCGGCGAGGCTGGCCTCCGACTCGGGCCAGTCGATCGCGCTGCCGTCGGCAATGCGCGCGGCGATGGCAAAGGCTCTATCGTCGGGGTTCATGTTTCATTTCTTCGGCCAGACGCACCAGCGCGCGCGTGACCGTCATGCGGGCGGCATCAGGGGACGGCTTGCCCAGACTCCCGGCGAGGGCCTCATAAGAACTGCCGAGCTCGACCCGGCCGATGATCGCATCGCGCTCTTCCGGCGTCAGCCGCCGGAGCGACGCCTCGTAGCGCTCAAACGTCTCGAGCGCGACGACGTCCTCGAACGCCGACGCGTCATGCGCGTGCTCGAGCTCGTCGAACGTCGACGTCGCCGGCCGCGCGCGCTTGCGCCGCAACTCGTCGCGAATCCGGTTCATCACGGCCTGCCGCAGGTAGGCCTGGAAGGCCCCCTCCCGGTGAGGCTCGAAGCTCCCGATCTTCCTAAACGCATTGAGCAGGGTGTCCTGAACAAGGTCGTGCGTGTCGGCGGCGCTGCGGGCCCACCGGGGCAGCCGGCCGCTGGCCCAGCGCTGCAGCGGCTGGAGGTAGCGATCGAACAGCGCTTCGAGCGCCGTGTCGTCGCCGGCGTGTGCGCGCGCCAGGAGCTGGAACGTGGCGTCGGCGTCGGGCGAAGGCTCGGCGGGGAACCTCGACGGCGAATCCGGGGAGTTGGCCATTCGCCCGCCCTGGATTCTAACCCCTACCGCTGAGGCCCTCCCACCCGTGGGCGGCCTCCCTGTTCGACTCGCCCGCCGTCTGCGTTATGGGAGATCGGAGAAGGAGACTTCACTTATGCGAACCAAGAGACTGCTTAGCGTCGCTCTGCTCACGTGCCTCGGCTCATTCCTGGTGGGCCTTGTGGCCCTTGCGGGGCCGGGCGACGTGGCGGTGACGAGCTTCGTCAGCGACTACGACTCGGGCATCGCCCCTGCACTGCAGATCCAGAGCGACAAGCTCGGCGCGTACACGAATTCGAAGACCCTGACGTCGGTCATCCAGAGCGTGGGGTCGTGGCTCCTGAATGTGTCCGACGCGCGCAACACGACCAGGACCCTCTACCTCGGTTTCAACCAGCCGATCGCCGCGAGTGGCCCGAATGGCGGCGATCCGGTTGCCGTGCCGTCCGGGCACTACAAGGCGCGCATCATCTCGAAATGTAATGTCTACAACAACAACATGTTCACTCTCCCCGGCGGAGCGACGATGACGTGTCCGCTACACGCGACGTTCGATTACGCCGGGGCGAGCTATGGGGTCCGCATGAATCCCTCGTACGATGTGGGAACCAACCCGGTCAACATCACCTGCATCTTCCCGTCGACCCCAGGCGCGGCGTGCAGCCAGTGGAAGATCTGGCCCAGCGGCACCTACATCACAGCCGGTGGCACGCTGGCGGCAGGCAACGTCGGCAGGCTTTCCAGAGTAACGACGAGCAAGGGACAGACCGTTGAGATCAATCAGGGGGACTTCTATTTTTCGTTCCTGATCATCGTGATGAGACCGTGAGCGCTGGTTGGGCTTAGAATCAAGCTCATGAAGACCACTCGCCAACTGACCGCCATTATCGAACGTGAGGACGACGCCTACGTGGCCCTCTGCCCGGAGCTCGACATCGCGAGCCAGGGCGAGACGGTCGAATTAGCGAGGAAGAATTTGGTCGAAGCGCTGGAACTGTTCTTCGAGTCAGCCGATTCGACCGAAGTCGCGCGACGGCTACACGGCGAAGTGTTCGTGACGCGGGTCGAGGTGCTGGTTGGGTAAACTTCGCGTCCTGTCTGGCCGCGAAGTCTGCACGATCTTGAAGGCGGAAGGATTCTCAGAAGTCCGGCGCCGCGGCAGTCATGTCGTCATGCAGAAGCGCTCGGGGAATATAACGACGACAGTACCGGTCCCCGACCATGCACCGCTTAAGGCGGG
>JANOGJ010000854.1:0-1937 GCA_031405995.1 Acidobacteriota bacterium | reverse complement strand
TGGCAAACCCAGGGCACGTTCATCCTGGGGTTCAACACGCTGATGCACTGGAACGATCTGAACGCGGGCAAGTAGGCAGGCACAGGGTTATCGCCCGAGCGCGACAGACACGATGCCGCCGAGGACGCCGAGCATCGCGATAAGTGCGCTCATGAGGATGCCGACGAGCCAGTGGAACTGGCGCGACATCTTCATGTCGAGCGCGTCGAAGCGCTGATCGACCCGCTCGAATCCGCGGTCAACCCGTTGTTCGAGCCGGTCGACGCGCTGCTCGAGCTGGCCGACCCGCTGATCAAGGCTGACGACCGCTTCTCGAAGGCCGCCGATCACTTGCGTGTGTTCCTCCACCTTGCGCTCCACTACTGCGAATCGCGGTTCGAATTGGATCACGTCCCGTTCCTCCACCTTACCGTCGTCGTCGACGACGATGCAATAGGCTGCGTGGCTGAAGACGACGAGCAGGATCCGTGCCCGGTCGGAAGTCCGAAAAGTCGAGTGTTTTGGCTGGACCTTGCATAATTTGCAAGGGTTGGCGCAGCTGGGCATTGCAAGAACTGCGACGTGTGGTGGCCCTGAACTGGCGCGGGACGCTCGGCGCGGGGTAAAGTCGGGTGCGAAAAGCGGAGGGTAGTGCCATGTTTAGAACCGCGGCGGCTGCGTTGTGCCTGCATCTTCTGGCGGCGGGCGCGACGGCTCAGAATGCCAGTGCCGTCATCACGGCGGCGTCAAAAGCCATGGGCGCGGACGGCCTGACTTCCGTCACGTACTCGGGCTCGGCCGTGACCGGCAATTTCGGGCAGAGCAAGACCATCGCCGGCCCGCTCGCGGAGACCACGGTCTCGAATTACGTCCGCGCGATCGATCTGGCACAGCCGGCGTCGCGCGCGACCGGCGCGACGATGCCCCCGACGATTCCCGGCGCGCCGCCGCCGCAGGCCGGGACGTACACGCAGAACATCACGCCGGTCAACGCGGCGTGGACGCAGCAGCTGGAACTCTGGGTGACGCCGTGGGCGTTTCTGAAAGGCGCTTCGGCGAACAACGCGACCGTTCGCGTCCAACGGATCGGCGGCCAGACCTACCACGTCGTGTCTTGGATGCCGACCCAGAAATCGCCGTCCGGGCAGGCGTACCAGCTGAACGGCTACATCAACTCACAGAACATAGTGGAGCGCGTCGAGACCTGGGTGGAGCACCCTATTCTCGGCGACCTGCACGTGGACACGTCCTACAGCAACTACCAGGACTTCGGCGGCGTGAAGGTGCCCACACGAATTGTCCAGAAACGCGCCGGCCTGCAGACCTTTGCCGCGACGGTCACGAGCGCGAGCGCGAATCCGGCCAACCTCGCGCAGTTGATGCAGCCGCCCGCAGCAGGCGCTCGGGCGGGAGCGCCAGGCGGGGCCGCCGCCGCTGGAGCGGGTGCCGGTCGAGGCGGCGCGCCAGGGGGCGCCCCTGCCGCACCAACCGTGCAATCGACAAAGCTCGCCGACGGCGTCTACCGCATCACGGGTGGCTATGTCGCGCTGGCGGTTGAATTCCGAGACCACGTCGTCGTGCTCGAGGGCGGGCAGAACGAAGCGCGCGGCCTGGCGGTGATCGCCGAAACCAGGCGCGTCATCCCGAACAAGCCCATCCGGTTCGTCGTCAACTCGCATTCGCATTTCGACCATGGCAGCGGGCTCGCGCCGTTTGCGGCCGAGGGCATTACGATCATCACACACGACAACAACCAGGACTTCCTCGAGAAGGCCCTCAGCGCGCCGCGGACGCTGGTCGGGGACGCCCTCGCCAAGGCGAACAGGAAACCCAGGGTCGAGTCCGCGGGCGATCGCCGCGTGCTCCGCGACGACACGCGCGTCATCGAGCTGCACCACGTGAAGAGTCTCGAGCACTCGGACGGCATGCTTGTGCGTTCCTGCCGAAGGAGAAGATCC
>JANOGJ010000850.1:0-4976 GCA_031405995.1 Acidobacteriota bacterium | reverse complement strand
CGATCCCGTTCGCGTTCTGCGTCGCGGCACTCGTCACCGGAAGAGTCGACCAGGAGTTCCTCCGCGCGACGCGCCGCTGGACGCTGATCGCGTGGTCGGTGCTCGGCTTCGGCGTCATGCTCGGCGCGAAGTGGGCCTACGAGGAGCTCGGCTGGGGCGGCTACTGGGGCTGGGATCCGGTTGAGAACGCCGGCATGCTGCCGTTTTTCACCGCGACGGCGTTCCTGCACTCGGTGATGGTGCAGGAGCGTCGCGGCATGCTGAAAGCGTGGAACGTGTCGCTCGTCATCGTGACGTTCTTCCTCACGAACTTCGGCACGTTCATGACGCGATCCGGCGTGGTGCAGTCCGTGCACGCGTTCGGCGAGGACCGCGAGCTGGCGCTGATGTTCACGGTCTTCATGGTCGCGCTCCTCACGGTGAGCTTCGGCCTGGTGGTCTACCGGATGCCGCTCCTCCGCGCGCGGAACGAGCTCGACTCGTGGCTGTCGCGCGAGGCGGCCTTCATGGCGAACAACTGGGTGCTGCTGTTCGCGGCGTTCTTCGTGTTGTTCGCGACGATGTTCCCGACGTTGAGCGAAGCGATTACAGGCGACCGACTGACCGTCGCGGCGCCGTTCTTCAACCGGTGGATGACGCCGGTCGGCCTTGTACTGCTGTTCCTGACCGGCATCGGTCCGCTGCTCGCATGGCGCAAGTCGTCGATCGCCAACCTGCGCCAGAGCCTGCTCTGGCCGGTCATCGCCGCGCTCGTGGCCGGCGGCGGCACAGTCGCGCTCGGCGTGCCGTTCTGGGCGTCGGGCGTGTGCTTCGGCCTCTGCGGGCTGGTGGCGGGGACGATTCTTCAGGAGTTCTGGCGCGGCGCCGCGGTGCGCCAGCGCACGACCGGCACGGATCTGTTCACGGCGCTCGTGGGTCTCTTCGCCAGGTCGCGCCGTCGCTACGCCGGCTACGTCATTCACCTCGGCATCGTGCTCATCTTCCTCGGCTTCGCCGGCGGCGGCTTCGGGCGCGAGGAACAGGCCAAGCTCAATCCGGGCCAGCAGGTCGAAGTCGCGCCGTTCCTCGTGCGCTACGTGGCGCTGAGCGTCACGGACGACGGACGCAAGCAGATGGTGACGGCGGAGGTTGAGGTTCTGAAGAACGGCGAGTCGATCGGCAGGATGTACCCGGCGAAGTGGTTCTTCCGGAATCGCGAGGACGAGCCCACGACCGAGATCGCGCTGCTCCGCGGGTTCGCCGGAGACCTGTACATCAACCTCGCGGCCTATGAGGTCGGCACGCAGGAGGCCACGCTCGAAGTGAAGATCAACCCGCTCATCAACTGGATCTGGATGGGCGTGGGCGTGATGCTGATCGGGACGATCATCGCGCTCCTGCCCGAGCGCGCCCTGGCGTTCGCGACGGCCGAGGTGCCGGAGGGCGCGGTCACGACGCTGCTGGTGCTGATCCTTGTCGGGACCGTCGGGATGACGGCGCTCAGCGCGCAACACGTCGTGTCCTCACAGACCGTGAGCATCATTCCGCGGTCGAAGGTCGAGAAGCAGCTGCAGAGCGAGATCGTCTGCATGTGCGGGACGTGCGGCCGGAAGCGCGTCGGCGAGTGCACGTGCGCCATCGCGGGGCAGATGCGTGAGGAGATCGCGCGGCTCACGACCGAAGGCAAGACGTACGACCAGATCATCGAGCACTTCGTCGCAAAGTACGGCAGCCAGGAAGTGCTGGCGTCACCGCTCGACAAGGGGTTCAACCGGCTGGCCTGGTTCGTGCCCTACGTGGTGGGTCTCGCCGGCATCACGATGGTCGGGTTGATTGCCGTGCGCTGGTCGCGGCGGACGCGCGGGCAGCACCCGGACGACCACGGGGCGTCGCATGACGCCGCGCTCGAGAGACGCCTTGATGACGAGCTCCGAGACCTCGACTGAGGCCGGCTTTCAGCCCTGGCACTTCTTCATTCTGCTGTCGATGCTGGCGGCGACGGCCGCCGTGTGGCGCAGCCGCGACACGCATCCGGCGGCGCTGCTCCTGGTGTCCGGCGCGGTCATCGCCGCCGGACTCGCAGGGCTGGCGTGCTACCACGCGCTCGTCGGGTTCTTTGGCGGCGGTCGGGAAGCGCGCGCGATCAGCGCCCGCGACCGCGAAGCCATGTTGAGGGAAAAAGCCCTCGTCCTACGATCGATCAAGGAACTCGAATTCGATCGCGGGATGGGGAAGGTCAACGACGCCGACTACGCCGAGATTGGCGCCCGGTTGCGCGCCCGCGCGATGGATGTGATGCGGGAGATCGACGCGGCGCCCGTCAGCGCGCCGCCCAGAGAGAAAGGCGCGAAGGCGCCGGCGAGTCGCGCGTGCGCCGCGTGCCGCACCGACAACGATCCCGACGCGAGATTCTGCAAGCAATGCGGCGCGAAGTTGTAAGAGCTTCCACCATGAAGAACATGAAGAGCATGAAGGGGCTAGGGGAAAACCCAAGTGGACTCCGCGTCCGCCGTGTGGTCCGAGTTCTCCGTGTGTTGACGTTGGTGACATTTGTCGGAGTCGCAGCCTCGGCGCAGGTGGCGATGCCCGATCCGAAGGCGATGTCGGGCGTCGTGCTGCCCGTCAGTGACATCCCGGCCGGCACGGTCACGGTGCGCGTCATCCGGGGCGGCCTCGATAAGAACATCGCGAAACAGGCCGTCGAGTTCACGATTGACGGGAAGGTCCGGATCGTGACGACCGACGAGTCCGGGCGCGCGATGGTGTCCGGGCTGCGGCGGGGCGCGACGGTGAAGGCCGTGGCGGTCGTCGCCGGCGAGCGGCTGGTCTCGCAGGACGCGACGGTCGCCGGGAGCGGGCTGCGGATCATGCTGGTCGCGACCGACCCGGCCGCCGCGGCGCGCGAGGCGGAGAGCAAGGTCCTGGCGGCATCGCCGCCGGTGAAGGGGATCGTGGTGCTCGGCGGCGAGTCGCGCGTCGTTGCCGAATACTCGAACGACAAGCTGAGCGTCTTCTATTACCTCGACATCATCAACGCCGCGCGGACGCCGGTCGATATCGGCGGCCCGCTCCTCATCGACCTGCCGCGGTCGGCGCGCGGCGCGGCCGTGATGGAAGGTTCGTCAAAGCAGGCGACGGCGCTCGGTCCGCGGGTCACGGTGACGGGCCCGTTCGCCCCGGGCACGACCACCGTGCAGATCGGCTACGAGCTGCCGTACGGTGGTCCCACGGTCCGCCTCGAGCAGCGCTGGCCCGCGCAGATGCTGGAGACGACCGTCGTCGTGTCGAAAGTCGGCACCATGGACGCGTCCTCGCCCCAGTTTGCCAACAAGGAAGTGCGCGCGCAGGAGGGGCGGTCGTTCATCCTCGGCATCGGGCCGGCGATTGCCGCCGGCCAGCCGCTCCTGCTCGACATCACCGGGCTGCCGCACCACCCCCGCTGGCCCCGCTACCTGGCGCTCAGCCTGGCGGGCGTGATCATGGCCGTCGGCATCTGGGCCGCGGTGTTCACGCGCCAGCGCACATAATGGAGCCCCGGGTCTTTAGACCCGGGGTGCACCCTTGGCTCCTCCCTCAGATTTCGATCTCGTAGAGACCCGCGACGTCTCGCGCCACTTCGGTCGACGTCGCGCGCTGTCCCGCGTCTCGCTCACCCTGCGGGCGGGCGAAATCGTCGGCCTGTTCGGCCCGAACGGCGCGGGGAAGTCCACCCTCATCGGCGTCCTGTCCACGTTGCTGCGGGCGACGTCCGGCGACGTCCACTACGGCGGGCGGCAGGCCTCCGCGTGGGGCGACGGCCTGCGCGCGCACATCGGCGTCCTCGGCCACGACCTGTTTCTGTACGGCGATCTGACGGCGCGGGAGAACCTCGAGTTCTTCGGGCGGCTGTACGGCCTGGATCGCGACGGCGGCCTCGAGGGCCGTGTGGCCGGGGCGCTCGGCCACGCGCGGCTCGAGGAGCGGGCCGCCGATCGCGTCAGCGAGTTCTCGCGCGGTCTCCGGCAGCGCCTCGCGCTCGAGCGCGCGTTGCTGCACACGCCTCGGCTCGTGCTCCTCGACGAGCCGTTCACCGGGCTTGACGACGAGTCCGCGTCGCTCCTCGCCGCGCGGCTGCGCTCGTTGAAGGACGCCGGCGCCATCGTGCTCATGGCCACCCACGACTTCGAGAGCGCCGACGGCGTCGTCGATCGCGCCATCGGCGTGCGCGCGGGGAAAGCGCGCGAGCTGCCCGTGTCGGGAGGCTCGCTGCGCGCGCGCTACCAGCAGGCGATGCGCGAGGACTGGGCGTGAGGGGGATCTTCCGCACGGCGTGGCTCATCGCGCGCAAGGACCTGATTGTCGAAGCGCGAAGCCGGGAGCTCGCCTACACGACGGTGTTCTTTGCCGTCGCGTCGGTCCTGGTGTTCGCGTTCGCGCTCGTGCAGGACGGGCGCGCGCCCGACGACGCGCCCGCCGGCATCCTGTGGGTGGCGGTGGCGTTCTCGGGCACGCTGGCGCTCGGGCGCGCGTTCGAGCGCGAGCGCCAGGGCGAGACGCTGCGCGCGCTGCTCCTCTCGCCGGCGGAGCGCCCCGCCGTGTATCTCGGCAAGCTCTTCGCGATCCTCGTGCTCATGGCGGGCGTCGAGGCCGTCCTCGTGCCCGTGGTGGGGCTGTTCTTCGAGGCGCCCATCCTGCGGGCGCCCGTGCTGCTCGCGGCCCTGCTCGCCGCCGGGACGCTCGGGTTTGCCGGCGTCGGGACGCTGTTTGCGGCGATGCTGGTCCGCGCGCGGTCGCGCGACGTGCTCCTGCCCGTCGTGCTGTATCCCATTGCGGTGCCGGTCATCATCAGCGGCGTCCGGGGCACCGCGGCCATCTTCGCGGCCGAGCCCGACTACGCCACGGCCCAGACCTGGCTCGCAATGCTGATACTCTTTGACGCCGTGTTCATCACCCTGGCGTGCTGGACGTTCGCGCCGGTCATGAGCGAATGATGAAGGCCTATCGAGTTGTCCCGGTTC
>JANOGJ010000823.1:0-3186 GCA_031405995.1 Acidobacteriota bacterium | reverse complement strand
GCGCCATCGCTGATCCGGTACACGCCCTGCACGAGCGCCTTGCCGAAGGTGGTCTCGCCCACCACGAGGCCGCGATCGTGGTCCTGCATCGCGCCGGAGACGATCTCCGAGGCGCTGGCGCTGTTGCGGTTCACGAGCACGATGAGCGGCAAGTCCGTGCTGCCGGCTTCGGCGGCGTGGTAGTCCTCATCGGCGCCGCGCACGCGTCCGCGCGTGTAGACAACGAGCTGGCCGCGCTTGAGGAACCGGCTCGAGACCGCGATCGCCTGATCCAGCGGCCCGCCCAGGTTGTCGCGCAGGTCCAGCACGAGCCGCTCCATGCCGGCCGCCTTCAGCTTGGTCATGGCGGCGCCGAGTTCGTCATCGGTCGTCTCGGAGAAATCCTGCAGGCGGACGTACCCGGTGCCTGGCGCGATCAGGAACGACGCGGTGACGGTGGTGATCTTGATGTCGTCGCGCTCGACGGTGAGATCGATGAGCTGGGCGACGCCGGGCCGCCGGATCGAGATGTCCACGGTCGTGCCCTTGGGCCCGCGCACCTTGTCGACCACGTCCTGGGTCGTCCAGTCCTTCGTGTCTTCCTTGCCGACCCGCGCCAGCACGTCGTTGCGGCGGATGCCGGCGCGATACGCGGGCGAGTTCTCGAACAGCTTGGTGACCGTGATCGCGCCGTCCACCGGGACGATGGTGATGCCGATCCCCTTGTAGGTGCCGACCTGCTGCTCGCGCATTCGCGTGTACTCGCGCGGCGCGAGAAAGCTCGAATGGGGATCCAACGTGCGCAGCATGCCGTCGATCGACCCGTAGACGAGCTGGGCGGGATCGACCTTGTCGCCGTACTCGCGCTGCACCGCGGTGACCGCCGCCTGATACATGCGGTAGCGGGCGTCCAGGTTCCCTTGCGTGGACACGCGCGCGGTGCCAATCGCCACGCCCGCCATCGTCGACAGCAGCGCGATCACCGCCGGTGCGGGAATCCGTCTCGTGCGCATCACGTCCTCATCTTGCGGGCTCGAGCGCCCCGCGCTTCTTCTTGCCAAACAACCACGCGACGCCGATGCTGACCACGTAGAGCACGAGCATCGGCGCCGCGAACACCGCCAGGTTGACCGGATCCCCGCTCGGCGTGATGACGGCGGCGATCACGCAGATGATCAACACGGCGTACTTGAATTTGCGAATCATGAAGCCGGCGGTCACCATGCCGAACCGCGCCAGGAAGAACACGAGGACCGGCATCTGGAAGACCAGGCCCAGCCCCAGGAGCACCTTGACGTACATCGAGAAGGCCAGGTCGAGCGTCGGCTGAAACACGAGGTTCTCGAGCTCATAGCTGGCGAAGAACGTCCACATCGACGGGAACGCGATCCGATGCGCGAACCAGGCGCCCGTGCCGAAGAGCGCCGTCGAGGCCAGCACGAAGGGGATGACGACCTTCTTTTCCTTCGCGTAGAGGCCGGGCGCCACGAAGAGCCACATCTGCGAGAACAGGAAGGGCGACGCGAGGATCAGGCCGCCGAGGGCGGAAATCCACAAGCTGAACATGAAGCCGCCCATCGGCTGCGTGAACATCAGCTTGCCGCCGTGCTTGCCGAGGTAAGAGACGAGGTACTTGTAGAGCGGCTCCCAGTACCAGAAGGTCACCGCGCAACAGGCGAGGATCGCGTAGGTCGAATAGAGCAGGCGGCGACGCAACTCGTCGAGGTGCTCGAGGAAGCTCATCCGCGAGCGGTCGGAGGGCTGCTCGACCTCGCCCGCGAAGTCGTCCTCCGTTGCCACCGCCGGTCCGAAGCTCGAGCGATCTGCCGACATGCGGGTTTCGGCGGCCCGCGCCTAGGAGCCCTGCTCCCCGCGCGCGATCGTTTCAGGCGCCGCCGGTGAGGGCAAGGCCGCCGGATCGGTTGGGACCGGCGCCGGAGGCACCGCGCGATGTTCCTCGGACCGGATCTCATCGTCCAGCGTGCTTCTCAGGTCGTTCGACGCGCGCTTGAACTCCTGCAGGCTCTTGCCGAGAGACCGGCCGAGCTCGGGGAGCTTCCGCGGCCCAAACACAATGAGGGCCACGACGAGGAGAATCAGCATCTCCGGAATTCCGATGGGACCCATGGCGCGCTCCTGCCCTTAAAAGAGACGACGAAATCAGTATACCGTGCTTCACCCGGGGCCGGCCCGGCGAGCGCCGGGAAACCCCGTGTTTGCGTTGACTTGCCGCCAGACCGGGTACTACGATGAGTCTGAGACCTGCCTTATGACACACCTTCAGACCCTGCGCGTGCTGCTCGTCGGAATCGGGACCCTGGCCAGTGTGGGCCTGGCCCATGCTCAGACTCAATCGCCGCCGGTCCAAGTGCCGCCACCGGAGACGCGGCCGGCGACGACGACGGCGTCCGGAGACACGGGCCTCTGGTTCGTGCCGACCGCCGAGGTCCTGCAGAAAAGGAAATGGTCGATCAGCTTCTATCGCACTGACAGCGACGACGGCCAGGGCTTCACCGATATCTCCACGATGCCGGTTACGTTCGCCGTTGGCCTCGCCAACCGGTTCGAGATCTTCGGAAGCCTCGGAGTGGTGACGCGCGTCGACCGCGACGCGCGGCCGTTGTTCTTTTCGAGCACGACGGGCGAAGCCTCGTCGGGCACGGGCGGCGGCCTCACGCCGGACTATCCACTCGTGCGGAAGGGCTTCTCGGAGGGTCCCGGCGACCTGTGGCTCGGCGGCAAGGTCAACCTGCTGGCCTCGCGCGAGGAACCGCTTGCGCTGGCGCTGCGCGCGCAGTTTAAGGTACCGACCGGCGACAAGGACGTGGGCACCGGGACGGGCAAGACCGACTTCGCGGTTGACGGCATCGTCTCGACGCACAACTCCGCGGTGGAGTTCTCCGGGTTCGCTGGCGTGCTCGTCCGCGGCAATCCCAGTGGGTACTCGCTGACGAATGGCCTGCGATGGGGCGTAGGCGCGGCGTTCCCCGACGCGACGAAGCTCGGCGGACTTCGGCTGACGGCCGAGCTCTTCGGCGAACGGTATTTCGACAGGACGATCACGGCGCCGGCGGGCCTCATCGGCGCGGACGGATCGAGCGTGCCGACGTCGACGAACCTGAAGAATCCGGTGTACGGGTCGCTCGGTGTGACGTGGCAAGCGGCAAACGGCTTCTTCATCGGCGCGGCCGCGAGCGCGAACCTGAC
>JANOGJ010000814.1:0-1794 GCA_031405995.1 Acidobacteriota bacterium | reverse complement strand
CTGTTCCAGCGATTCAATGCGGTCGGCGTCACGGTGCTGGTCGCGACCCACGACATCCACCTGCTCGAGCGCTTCCGCGTGCGCCGGGTGCACATCGAGCAGGGCCGGCTCGCGGATCTTCCACATGCCGCTGCCTGACGCACTTTCCATCCTCTTCGAACGCCACGCGCAGGCCTTGCTCGGTTCACTCGGGCGGCTCGCCCGCCAGCCGTTCGCGACTTTCCTCACGATCGTCGTGATCGGCATCGCACTCGCCCTGCCCGCGGCGCTCTATATCGCCGTTTCGAACATGCGCATGGTGACGGCTGGCCTCGGCGATACGGTGCAGCTCTCCGTGTATCTGCGCATGTCGACGAGCGAGGCCGAGGCGAAGAAAGCCGCGTCCGCGATTGCGGCCCGGAGCGGAATCCAGGAAGCCCTGCTCGTGAGTCCCGAAGAGGGACTCGCCGAGTTTCGCGCCTTGTCCGGCATCGGCGACGCCCTGAAGGCCCTCCCGGAAAATCCGCTGCCCTGGCTGGTGAAAGTACGTCCAGCGCCGCCGCACGACACCGCCGCGGCGGTCGAGCAACTCGCGGCGGAATTGCGCAAGGCCGAAGACGTCGAGCTCGTCGAGGCCGATACTGCCTGGGTGCGGCGGCTGCATGCGATCGAGGACACGATGGAGCGGCTCGTACTGCTCGTGGCCGCGGTGCTCGCGGCCGGCGTGCTCGCGGTCGTCGGCAATACGATTCGCCTGGAGATCAACGGCCGTCGCGCCGAGATCGAAGTCACCAAGCTCGTCGGCGGCAGCAACGCCTTCGTGCGCCGTCCGTTCCTGTACTCGGGTCTCTGGCAGGGCTTCGGCGGAGGACTGCTGGCGATCGGCCTGATCGCCGCCGGCCTGATGGCGCTCGAGCCTTATGTCGCGAGTCTCGCCGCGGCCTACGGCGCGGCATTTACGCTCCGGGGTCTGTCCATCCGCGAATGGCCCGTGGTGCTCGGAGGCGGCGCCGCGCTCGGATTCCTGGGCGCCTGGCTTGCGGCCGCTTATCACCTGCGGCGCATCGAACCGCGCGCATAGAAAGCCCCGCCCATCAGCTCGTGCCGACACCATCGGGGCAGGTCACGCCGAATGTCGGTTCTCGACATTATACTTGCGTCACGCGAAGGGAGTACCCTGCGCCGACCGAGAACAGGACAGCGAGTCCTCGCTCAGGAGAGAGGAGAAAGCGATGCACGGCAGAGGAGCAGCCTTCCCGGGCGGGGCGCGGATCGCAGGCGTGGAGTTGCTTGCTCGCCTGGTTCGCGCCGCCGCGCGCATTGCGACGGCGGCGACTCTTTCGCTCGCCGCAAACGCCGCCGCCGCGGCGCCGGACCTCGCCGTTACCCTCCGGCAGACGTCGGCCGACCCGGCGTTCACCAACACGAGCGCCCGCTACGAGACGACGCTCCGCAACATCGGGGCGTCAGCGGCTACGAACGGGAACGTGCGTGTGGACCTGCCGTCGGGATTCACTTTCCAGAGCGCCAGCGGGTCGGGTTTCACCTGCACGGCGACCACCGGTGCTACTACCAACAAAGTCAACTGCCAGAGCGGGCAGCTTGGGGCCGGAGCGACGAGATCGTTCACCGTGGACGCGACGACGCCGCGGACGATCAGCGGCAGCCGACAGGTGTTCACGCTGACGGCGACCGCGGATCCGACTAACCTGGTTTCGGAAGGGGCGGGTGAGACGAACAACACCGCGACCGCCAGCAGTGCGGTCGAGACCGCCGCCGACCTGCAATCCACCTGGTCGGGTTCGCCGGTTTCGG
>JANOGJ010000787.1:0-4245 GCA_031405995.1 Acidobacteriota bacterium | reverse complement strand
GCGTCGCGCTCGGCCGCGCCTTGCTCACCACGCCCAGGCTGCTCCTTCTTGATGAGCCGCTCGCATCGATCGATCAAGCGCATCGGCTCGAGATCCTGCCGTACCTCGATCGCATTCGCGCCGACCACCAGATCCCGACCGTGTACGTCACGCATACGTGGGCAGAGGTGGCCGCGCGCGCGGACCACGTGGTGCAACTCGAGGCGGGCCGGGTCGTTCACACTTCAAACTGATCACTTCGTGCAACACGAGGCTGCCGTCTGTTCGAGCACGCGCAAGGGGATGGACGTCAAGCCGCTCAGCCTGCGTCGATCCGTCGAGATGCCGTGCGTCGAGGCGAGCGCGTCGATCGTCGCGCCAAGCACCGACGCGACCGCGGCGTCTGTCGGCACGTTCAGCCGGTAGTGCACCCACAATCCGTCTTTGCGCGTGGCGACAAGGCCCGTGCGCCGAAGGTAGGCGAGGTGGCGCGATGCCATCGGCTGCGGAATGCCCAACGCGCCGTGGATGTGGCACACGCACGTCTCCCCCGAGGCGAGAAGGCCGAGGATCCGCAGGCGCGTGTCGTCGCCCAGGGCCTGAAACAGCTGCTCGAGTGTGCCGACCGGCCGGGTTTTCATATTTGCCTTGACGAATATAGCACGGGTCTGTATATTCGCCTAGACGAATATGAAGCATGAAGGACATGAAGAAGAGGAGGAAAGCCATGAGTGACACGAAACCAGGCGCGACGCTGACCGAGACTGTCCAAGACAAGTACGGGGCCCTGGCCCGCCAAGTCACCGAAAAACAGGAAAAGGCCTCGTGCTGCGGGCCGTCCTGCTGCGGGGGCGACGCCGATCCGATCAGCTCGAACCTGTACTCCGACCGTGAAACCGCCGGACTGCCGGCCGACGCCGTCAAGGCGTCGCTCGGCTGCGGCAATCCCACCGCGCTCGCCGAGCTTCGCCAGGGCGAGATCGTCCTCGACCTTGGGTCGGGCGGCGGCATCGACGTGCTGCTCTCGGCCAAACGTGTCGGCCCTACCGGCAAGGCCTACGGGCTCGACATGACGGACGACATGCTCGCGCTCGCGCGCAAGAACCAGCGCGAAGCCGGCGTGACCAACGTCGAGTTCCTGAAGGGACAAATCGAGCAGATCCCGCTGCCGGCCGCTTCGGTCGACGTCATCATTTCTAACTGCGTGATCAACCTGTCGGGTGACAAGGACCGTGTGCTCGCCGAGGCGTTCCGCGTGCTCAAACCCGGCGGCCGCTTCGCCGTCTCGGACGTCGTCTCGCGCCGGCCCGTGCCCGCCGATATCCGCAAGAGCGTCGAGCTCTGGATTGGCTGCGTCGCCGGCGCGCTCGACGAATCGGACTATCGCGCCCGGCTCGAACACGCCGGGTTCACGGACGTCGAGGTCGAGATCACGCGCGAGTACCGGGCCGAGGACGCGCGGGCGTTCCTCGCCGGCGCCGGCTTCGACGCGGACACCGTCGCGCCGACGGTCGACAAGGCGTTCGCCAGCGCGTTCATTCGGGCGCGGAAGGCGTAAGGGCCAGGCGGTTACCGCCTCACGAGCATGAGGCCGCGGGTTTCACCGTCCGACAGCGAGAACGACGTCGCCCGCGCGCGCAGCTGCTCGAGATGCTCAGGCGACGCCCATTGTCCGCGCTCGAGCTCAGCGACGGCGGCGGCGAAGTACCGGCCGGCCGGCAGGGCCGTGACGATGAAGCGGCCGTCGGCGCCAGGATTCGCGCTGACCACATGCCGGGTGAGCAGCCTCGTCCAATGGCGGCTGTCTTCGGAGAACACGATCACGGCGTAGTCGCGCGTGGGCGTGCCGTTCGCGTCGGTGACAGTGCCGGTGACCCTCGTGGGCTTCGTGGTAATCGCGACGTCCACGCCTTCGATGTCCTGGCTGATCTCGACGCCGGCGTCGGTCACGTCCAATCCGTTCGCCATGACACTCTGCAGCGACAGGCCCGGGGCCAGGCCGCGCAGCCGGACGACCCACCAGCCGGCGAGTCCCGGCACTGCGAACGTGCCGTCAAAACGCGCGCTGCCACTCGCCATCAGCAACTGGCTCGAGATGCTCTGTCCCGCAAGGAGCGGCATCGCGTCCACCAGCAGCTTCTCCAGGACAGACGCCTGAGCCGGCGCGCCGTCAACCAGGATGCGGCCTCGCATCTCGAATCCCAGGCCGGTCCGAATGAGGAGGTCATCGACATCGCCGTTCACCGTGATCGGTTGACTCGCAGACTCGGACGGGCTGGCATCCGGCGCCCGCCGCGTACTGCCAGTCTTGCCGATGGCTTCCAGCCGCTCCTTGCCGAGCACGTCGACGCGATAGTCGCCGGGCGGGACATTCGAGATCGTGAACTGGCCCTGGGCATTGGTTTCCACGACGTTGGCGCTGAAGAACAACGCACCGTCCGCGCCCGCCGCATTGAGCATGACCAGTGTGTTGCCCGCCGGCTGGCCTCGGGCATCGACGACACGGCCGTTGAGCCGCGCGAGGGACGCGGACTGCAGTCGAATGCCGACGGTCGCTTCTTCGCCCGCCCTCACTTCGATCGTCTGCGCATTGGAAGAGATGGTGCTGCCGGGGTAGAACGTGGGCACCACGCCCCGAGCCGCGCCGAGGAATTGCGTCGCCGGCACTCCAGCCTCGCTGACGGAAAGTTGCATCAACCGGAAGCTGGCCGACACGTAGTACGTGCCTGGCCGAAGGCCGTACAGGCGGAAATCCCCAAGATCATTGGTCTCGGCGAATCCGCCCGTCACGAGGCGGCGGCTCCCCGGGAATGTGTAGTCCACCCGCCAGGCCTGCACGCCCGCCGCGATCGCCGCATCGCCGTGTTCGTCCGCGACGCGGCCGGCGATCACACCGCCCCTCGGCAGGCGGAGGTCGCCTCGATCAAGTTGCTGTCCGTCCTTGAGCTCGGGTCCGACTGAGTCCCGCGCGAAAAGGGGAAACGTCGTCGTGACGAACGCGCCCTTCGCCACGCGGATGGTGAACCGGCCCGGCGGAAGTCCGCGGAAATCGAATCGGCCCTCGTCGTCTGTCGTCGCGACCCAGCCGCCGGTGCCGGGACTCGCCAGCGTGACGGTCGCCGCGCGCACCCGCGCGCCGGCCGTGGCGTCCACGACGCGACCGTAGATGCGCGCGGTGCCCGTCGGTGAAGTTTGCGGCCCGGCTTGCCGCGCCGTTACGCCGGCAATCGCCGCCGCAATCATGACGATCGCGACGTAGGCTTTCATGGTCTGCTCAGTCTAGCCCTTCGCGGCCTTGCAGCGGATCCCTGGTGTCCCCTCGCTTTTCTTCGTGCCCTTCGTGCCCTTCGTGGTGGATCTCCTAGAATCTCTGGATGCCTCCGCGCGTCCGCTTCGCGCCGTCCCCGACCGGCTACCTCCACGTCGGCGGCGCGCGCACGGCCCTGTTCAACTGGCTCTACGCCCGCCGCCACGGCGGCGCGTTCATCCTCCGCATCGAAGACACCGACGTCGAGCGCTCGTCGGCCGACATGGTCACCGGCATCCTGCAGAGCATGCGCTGGCTCGGCCTCGATTGGGACGAGGGCCCGGACGTCGGCGGGCCGCACGCGCCGTACTTTCAATCTGAACGGCTGGATCGATATCAGACGGCCGCCCGGCGCCTCGTCACCACGGGCCACGCGTACTACTGCTATTGCCGTCCGGAAGCCCTGAAGGCGCGTCGCGAAGCCGCGCGAGCCGAGGGCAGCGACTGGGCCTACGACCGAACCTGCCGCGCGCTCTCGCCCGTGGACATCGCGGCGCTCGAGGCCTCAAAGACGCCGCGCGCGGTCCGCTTCAAGGTCCTCGACGGCAAAACCGCGTTCGACGATCTCGTGCACGGCCGGATCGAAGTCGATCACGCCACCATCGAAGACTTCGTCGTCCTTCGCTCCGACGGCCACCCGACCTATCACCTGTCCGTCGTCGTCGACGATGTGGAGATGGCGGTGACGCAGGTGGTGCGGGGCGACGACCACATCTCGAACACGCCGAAGCAGGTCTTGCTGTACGGCGCGTTGGGAGCGGCGGCGCCGGCGTTCGCGCACGTGCCGCTCATCCTCGGGCCGGACAAGAAGCGGCTGAGCAAGCGCCACGGCGCGACGGCGGTGGGCGAGTACGAGAAGGACGGCATCCTGCCGGAAGCGATGGTGAACTTCCTGGCGCTGCTCGGCTGGTCGCCGGGCGCGGGCGACCAGGAAGTGTTCACGCGCGACGAGCTGGTCG
>JANOGJ010000774.1:0-4627 GCA_031405995.1 Acidobacteriota bacterium | reverse complement strand
GACACCTACGGCCATGACGCGGGAGACCAGGTGCTCCGGATGGTGGCGGCCAAGCTGCAGCAGGTGGGCGGCGGCGGGCGCGCGTTCCGCTACGGCGGCGAAGAGTTCCTCGTGGTCTTTCGCGGCCGTTCCGCCAGGGACGCGGAGCCGTTTGCCGAATCCCTCCGCCGGATGATCGCCGACGCGGGGTTCGTGCCGCGCGGTCCCGACCGGCCCGCGGTGAAGACCGGCAAGCTGTCGCTGTCGGTCAAGCCGATTGCGGCGCGAGTCACGATCACGGTCAGCATCGGGATTGCCGAGCAGTCCAAGCACGACTCGACGCCCGAGCTCGTGCTCGACGCGGCTGACGCGGCGATGTACCAGGCCAAGGAAGCTGGACGGAACCGCGTGGAGATCGCTACTGCTTGACGAACTTCAGCGGCAGGCCGAAGGCCGTGCTCTCGTACGCGTTGTTCACGTACTTCAGCACCATCGACGTGGCCTGCGCCAGCGTCGCGTGGAGCTTGTCGCCCTCGATGATGAACGTGCCTTCCTGTGCGTTGGGCTTGCCGCCGGGCGGCGTCATGATCATCGTGAGTTTGTTGCCGGGCTTGAATTCGATTTTGAACTCGCCGTCGGCGTTGGAGGCGAGGTACGTGCCGTCCGGCACCGTGGGCACGTTGCGCGTGGAGACGTTCGACGCCTCGCCGGCCTTGCCGCCCTTGCACAACTTGCCGAAGATGTTCCGCCCTTCCTCGATGCAGTTGCCGTCGCGGATGAACGTGTGCCTCTGGCCGCTGACCGTCACGAGGATCTTCTCGCCGTCGATCGTGTAGGTGCCGCTCGTCGCGCCGCCCATGTCCACGCTGCCATTGGCCTTGAAGGTGATCGCCAGGGGCGTGCTATCCACGGAGGCGTAGGTTCCACTGAAGCCGGAGCCCGAACCTGATGATGCCGCGGCGCCGGACCCGGGATTCGAGCCGGCGTCGGAGCCCCCACAGCCTTGGACGCCGAGGGCGCAACCGATGATGAGCGCGGCACCGATGGAATGCCGGGACCGCATCACATCATCGCTCCGAAGATCACCTTGCACACCCAACCCGCCAGGATGAGCAGAACCGGCACCGCCGGAGCCGCCGCGCGTTCGCTCACGCCGCCGAGCCGCGTCAGGCCGGCATAGAGGATGAGAATGAGATAGCTCAGTGCGAAGAGGATCAGCACCGTCGCGATCTCGAGGTTCGCCGCGCCGAGAAGGGCGGTCAGGACGATCGCCACGGCGAGAGGCGTCAGCGCCGCGCCGGTCGTGAACGCGTCGGCCGCGAGCGGCGCCTTGCCGCCGAGGACCTTTCGCAGGCCCAGGCTCACGCCAATGAACGCGGCAGGCAGGACGAGAAACGCCACAAACGCTTTCAAGTAAAAGGTGAACCCGGGACCGCTGTCCATCCACAGACCCAGCATGGCGAACGCGCGGCTGGCGCCAAGACTGACGCCGATGGTGGCGACGATCGCGAAGGCCGCGCAGAGGGCGAGGCCCGCGCTCAGTGCGCGCGCCGGCCCGAGCGCTTCGAACGCCGGCGCCAGGCCTCCGACCGGATTCAAGGCCAGCGTGGTGATAGCGCCGAGCGCATCTCTCCCCGAGGCGCCAATCTGATTGCCCAGG
This sequence comes from Acidobacteriota bacterium, assembly GCA_031405995.1. GTDB lineage: Bacteria > Acidobacteriota > Vicinamibacteria > Vicinamibacterales > SCN-69-37 > JANOGJ01. Next base: position 2,988 of record JANOGJ010000774.1, on the reverse strand, counting down.
TCGCCGCTCATGTGAACCCTCCTCAGGTGTTGTGGAGGGGGGACGCTATCATAGAAGCGGCAGCCGCGCCGTCAACCAGTCGAGGCCTTCTTGCCCGGCGCCGAGATCCCGAAGCGCGGCGATCGCCGGCTGGTAGTGCGCAGCCGTGAAGCGCCAGTAATCCGTCGCGCTCAACAAGGGAGTGTAGGATCTGAGGGGTCTGGGCATGACGCGCGCAGTATTTCCGGGACGAACAGCCGTCTTGAAAGGAGGCGGCGAGGCCGAGAACGTCGGTGACGTGATGATGCGACACGCCGCCGGGGCACTCATCACGTCCCTTGGCTTTGAGACAGTCTATCGAGTGGGCCACGGTGACATTCCTGCAGATCTGTCCCGTGTCGCGGGCTCCATTGACGCCATCTTTGTCCTGGGAAGCATCCAGTACTCAGACGCGTGGCCGATTCCGACTCTCCAGGAACGTCTCGAGCGATCAATACGTTTTCATCGGCACTGTCCGAGAGCGACGGTCGTGTTTCTTCCCTCGACCTGGGGCGCCTTCGAGCCGCAGCACAAGGACGCGCTGGCAAGACTGGTCGAAGGCGCGACAGTGCTCGTTCGCGACAGGTTCTCCGCTGACAGCATCAACGGGCTTCTCGGAGTCCCAATCGCCGACTACTGCCCCGATCTTGCGTTCGTCTACCCCTCGGCAAGCGCCGATGTGGCCCGACCGCTTCTCGAACGGACGCTCAAGGACCCGACCAGGCCGCTGATGGGCATCATTCCCAATCAGAGGTGCGTCGAAAGGGGAGTGACCCCGCTGCGGCGTCCGGAAGACTACCTCGACTTTCTCGCACGATCGCGAGACTTCGCTCTGAGCCGTGGTTTCAACGTGGTGGGTATTTCGCACATGCTGAACACGGATCGTGACGCGGTGCTGCTACGAGATCTGGACGTCGAATGCATCACGACAAATGACGCCACGCTCATTCGATCGGTCATAGCCAACCTGACCGTCTGCATCTGCAGCCGATATCATGGAGTGGTCAGTTGTTTGTCTCACGGGATACCGGTGCTCGCTCTTGGATGGCATCACAAGTATCGCAATCTGATGAATGACATGGAGCTGGGAGCCCATCATCTCTCCGTGGCAGAACTCCCTCGAGACCCCGTACCGCTGCTGGAGACCTTGTGCGGCAGTCACCGAGAGGTGCGCCAGACGATTGCGCGCAACGTGGCTGCGGCACAGCAACTCATTCGAGCCACATCAGAGTCTCTGGAACACGTCATGGGTGTGGTCGGGCCAACGGATGCTCGCTGACATTCCGCGCGTGGTGTGGTTCCACTGGATGCAAGGGCGAGCGAAGATGCCGCCCGTCGTCCCTGAATGTCTAAAGTCCTGGATAGACAAGAACCCGGACTGGAACGTGGTGTTCCTCGACAGCGACAATGTCTGGGAGTACCTGGACCGCGACGCGATACCGGTCGACACGCTCGTGAAGACGTCGCCGCAGGTCTATGCAAATGCGATTCGCTTCAGTTTGCTCGGCAGGCACGGCGGCGTCTGGGCGGACGCGACGACGTGGTGCCGGAGGCCGTTGTCGGAGTGGCTCACAGCCATGCCCGGGGAGTTCTTCGCCTTCGCGTCGCCCGGCGCGGATCGAATGCTGTCGACCTGGTTCCTGGCCTCAGAGAAAGGGGCCTATCTGGTACGGACAATGGCGAGTGAATATCTCGACATCTTCAACAGGCTGGGCCCGCTGACGGTGTTCCCGGACTCGATGGTGAGTGACATTCTGAACCAGGCCGAAAACACTGACGTGTTCTTCGAGCCCTTGCTGCTGGCCACGCTCCGCGGCTATCCCTATTTCCTGTGCCACTATCTGTTCGCGTTCCTCTATCGGCGAGACGCTCAATTCAAACAGGCCTGGGACGCGACCCGGAAGATCAGTGCCCAGCCGTGTCACGCGGCGCAGTCCATGGACTTGCTTGCGGGGGCCGATGACGTCGCGAGGCGGGACGTGCGTGCCGCGAACCCGCACATGCACAAGCTGACCTGGCGCATCGACCGGATCGAGCCCGGCAGTCTCGTGCACGCCATCGTGACCGGATTGGTCTGAACCTCAGGGCGGACTTCAGGCGGTGCGCCGGAGGATCGCGTTGAAGAACCCTCGTCGTCTCGTGCCGGGCGGAAAGAGCGCGGCCATCACGCCTCGCGAGAACTTGACGAACCGCCACGCGCGGCTCGTGTGAATCTCCTGGAGTTCTCGCAACGCGGCCTCGAGCTCCCGCAGCCGCGCCGACGCTTCCTCGGCCAGGGCGGCGGCCTCGGCCGCCAGGCGATCGCGCTGACTTCTCAATCCGGCGATGGTCGTGTCGCTATGGCCGGCCCGGGAGGCGCGGTCCAGCCCGAGCGTCTCGCCGGCCGTCGGATTCCGGCGGCTCGCATGGTCTTTCAGCGCGACGTACAGGCCCTTGGTGGGCAGGGAGATCCGCGCGTCGCCGACCAGGTCTTCCATCGAGCTCCGATGGTGGCATAACTGGGCCTCGAGGAACGCGCCCACGGCGTCGTGCACGCGCGGATCGGCGGCGCGATCAGGGCAGCCGATGAAGGCCGCCATGCGGCGGAGTTCCGCCGGCCAATCCGCGAGGAGGTCTTCGTAGAAGACGAACAGGCGCGGACGGCCGCTCGTCTCGGCGAGGCTCGCCTGCGTGTGGGCGAGCCAGAGCCAGTCGGCCTCCTCGACGCTCAGCGCGTTGCGGCGCGTCAGGGAGGCCGCCACCGCGCGCGGGTTGCGAATGCACATCACGTAGCGCATGGGCCCGACGAGGTCCTGCCAGAACGGCAGCGTGAGGCACGTCCGCGGATCCTTCCAGCCCCACAGCGGTTCGGCCGCGAATGTGTCGGCCAGCAACTGGCGCGCTCGCTCCCTGAGATCCGCGATGAGAGGATCACGTGGCCAGCCCGGCGCAAACGCCGGAGGGGCGTCCCACTGCCCGCCGAACCGCGTG
>JANOGJ010000755.1:0-3840 GCA_031405995.1 Acidobacteriota bacterium | reverse complement strand
CGAGTACACCGGAGGCATCCGCGAGCTGCCGCTCGGAGTCACCGGATCGGCGCGCCCACTCGAGCTTGGAGAGAATCGCGTCCTCGGGCGTGACCATCGGAACGCCACGGACGAACGGCAAATCCACGGCGACGCGGCGCGACAACTCCTCCACACTGAACGGCCGGTCGCGCCGGACGATCAGATCAATCTTGCACGCATGGCCAATCTCGATCACGTTGAACGGTCTGCGCAGACGCAGAGCCTCGCGCGCGCCATCCGCGTCAACGTAGAATCCGACCGCGACAAGCCGCTCCACCAGCGCATTCAATTGTGACGGCGTCGGATCGATGACCATGTCGGCGTCGTGAGTCGCGCGCGGCCGGCCGTGGTAGCTCGTGGCCACGGAGCCGGTCAGCATATGGGGAATCGCGAGTTCGCCCAACAGACCTGCGACGGTCGCGAGCGCGTCCTCTTCCGGGCTCACGGGTCGACGAGCTCGCGGTCCGGCCAGACCCTTCCGACCAGGTCGTCGCCCAGCACCAGGCGACGGTGCGCCATCTCGACGTCCGCCTCGGTGTACGCCGGGTGGCGTTGCCGAATGCCGGCCACCGCGACGCCGCGGACCAGTGCGCTCAAGCGAAACGCGATCGCGACGCGTTCGGCTCCGCCCAGGCGCCGGTAGGTCTCGAGCTGCACGTGATCCGCGGCCGTGGTCGTATCAAGCGGCACACCAGTAAAGGCCATCTCCCGGCAGTATAATCCGCGTTCCAGTGCCGCGATGTCTCCCGTCTCCACACCCAACTCGCGGCTGATTTACCACGCCCTCAAGGCGAGCGGCGTGCGCATCGTCTCCGCGTTGCCGGAGACGTGGCTCGTCCATCTCATCAAGATGGCCGACGACGACCCCGAGATGACGCTCGTGCGCCTGGCGAAGGAAGAGGAAGGCGTCGGCGTGTCGGCCGGCGCGTATCTCGCGGGCGTCGGCTCCGCGATGCTGATGCAGAACCACGGATTCCTCGCGTCCGTCAACGCGATCGTCTCCTGCGCGCAGCTCTACCGGATTCCGCTGCTCATGCTGATCAGCCAGCGCGGCTCGTTCGGCGAGCGCGACCCCTGGCAAACCGAAGGCGGCGGCGTGACGGAGGACGTGCTCCGGGCGCTGAACATCCAATACGACCGGCTCAGCGCGCCAGACCACGTGGCCCGGCGCATCGCCCAGGCAAAGACGCTGGCGTACGCCTCGACGCGGCCCGTCGCCCTGCTCCTCGAGCGCGACCTCATGTGGGACGAGGCGGGCCGCTGATGGCCATGCTGCGCCTCGACGCCCTCCACGCCATCTACCCGAAGCTCGAGGGCCGCGCGGTCGTCACGATCATGGGCGCCGTGGCGGCCGAACTGCAGTCGCTCGGCCACCAACCCAATTTTTTCTACCTCCAGCACGCCATGGGCCTCGCCTCGTCGATGGGCCTGGGCATCGCACTCGCCCAACCCACTCGCCAGGTGATCGTCTTCGACGGCGACGGCTCCGTCCTCATGAACCTCGGCGGGTTGACGACGATGGCGCGGTACCGGCCGGCGAACCTCCTGCACGTCGTCTTCGACAACGAGAGCCTGCTCTCGGTCGGCGGCTTCCCCACCGCGACGTCCACGGGCAGCGACCTGGCCGGAATCGCGGCGGCCGCGGGTGTCCCGCGGACGGCGACGGTGCGGACGATCGACGACTTCACGCGCGCGTTCGACGAGGCGCTGGCGGCCCGCGAGTTGACGACGCTCGTGGCGAAGGTGGAGGCGATTGGGCCGTCCGGCTACGTCACCGACCTCGCGCTCCTCGAGAACCGGTTTCAGTTTCAGCGATACTTGCAAGGCAAGACATGACATCCACACTGGTCCAGCTCATCGACGATCTGCATGCTGGCCGGCTGCGCGTGATTGACCTCACGCAGCCGCTCGGCCCGGACACGCCGGTCATCGGCCTGCCGCCGATGTTCGCGGCGTCGCCAGGCGTGACGATCGACGTGATCTCGAAGTACGACGAGAAGGGCCCGGCGTGGTACTGGAACACGCTGCGCATGGGCGAGCACACCGGCACGCACTTTGACGCGCCGGTCCACTGGGTGACGGGCCAGCACGTGCCGGATAACGCGTGCGACACGATTCCCGCGCGGCAGTTCATCGGCCCGGCTTGCGTCATCGACGTGACCAAGGACGTCGAACGGAATCCGGACTTTCTGCTCACGCCCGATCGGGTTGGGGCGTGGGAGCGCGAGCACGGGCGCGTGCCACGCGGCGCCTGGGTGCTGCTGAGGAGCGGCTGGAGCAAGCGGAAGGACGCGGCGTCGTTTCTCAACGTGAAGGCCGACGGCCCACACAGTCCGGGCTTCGACGCCAAGACGTCGCGCCTGCTGGCGAACGAACGTGAGGTGCTCGGCGTCGGCGTGGAGACGATCGGCACCGACGCGGGCCAGGCGGGCACGTTCAACCCGCCCTTCCCGAATCACAGCATCATGCACGGCGCCGGCAAGTTCGGCCTCGCGAGCCTGTGCAACCTGGATCAGCTGCCGGCGACGGGCGCGATCGTGATCGCCGCGCCGCTGAAGATCGTGAATGGCAGTGGAAGTCCAGTGCGCGTGATTGCGATCGCTCCGGGAGCCTCGAAGTGAAACGAGCGAGCTGGTTCGCAGCAGTGGTTGCCGCGTCGTGCGCGGTTGGCGCGATGGCGCAGGCAAAGCCGGACTTCTCCGGCCGATGGACGACGGATCCGGATCCGACTGTCGCTGCGCCTCAGGCGCCGGGCGCGCGGGGCGGCGCCCCACAACGAGGCGGCGCCCCTTCGACAGGCTCAGGGCAGGCCCGCGGCGATATGGGCAGCGGCTGGGGCTCGACGATCACGATCACGCAGGACGCGACGCGGCTGACCGTCGAGTACGCGTTCTTCTCGCGCGGCGACATGCAGCCGCCGCTGAAGTTCGTGTACGCGCTGGACGGCGTCGAGACGAAGAACACCGTCATGATGGGCCGCGGCATGCAGACGCAATCGTCGAAGGCCACGTGGGACGCCGCGAAGCTCGTCATCACCACGGTGCATCCCTTCGCCGACCCCGCGACGGGCAAGCCGGGCACGGCACAGGTGACGCAGGTGCTGTCGCTCGAAGCGCCCACGTCGCTCGTCGTCGAGACGACCAGGAGCGGTGTCCTCGGGGGCGCCGCAACAACTACACGGGTGACTTACAGAAAACTCTAACCAAGAGCTTTAACCATGAAGAGCATGAAGAACATGAAGGGCCTGGCGTCGCCGGCGGGCGGAGCCCGCCGGCGGCCTTCGGCCGCTGAACGACGAGGGAGATCGTGGGGCGAAGGACTCGCGTTCGTAGCCTAAGACCTGCCGTGTCCTTCGCCCCGCGATCTTCCTCGTCGGCAGCGGTCTCTTCCGCTGGATGGCCTGCGGCGCCGCGCCGTCATCGCACGTCGTCGGTCTCGTCATCGTCGCCGCATCGGCCGCGATGTTCTGGGAAGGTCCGCCGGTAGCGCTCGCCGCCGCCACGTCGCTTGCGCTCTGCATCGTCGGCCTCTGGGAAGCCCTCCGCCGCCGCCAAAGCGGAAGCAGAACGCACCTGGCTCCTCTCCGCATCCCATAAGACGACATAGCCATGACATTGGGAAACCTACGTCGCTGCTTGCCGATGTCTCATCGCTTTCGGGGCGGCCCGAATTATCACCTGCAATGAGGTCGAAACTGTAGGATCGCTCCGGAACGCCCAGCAGCCCTCGTATTTAGAGTGCTCCTCCTGCGGAACGCGGTGTCGTGATATGGCTCGGCCGAGTGAGAATTTGCGAAGCGACGGGCCCCCCGGTCCCGTC
>JANOGJ010000798.1:0-3700 GCA_031405995.1 Acidobacteriota bacterium | reverse complement strand
AGCGGAACCCGACGGCCTCGCGGACCTCGGTCACGCCCATGTTGGCGGTGTACTTCGTGAACTGCTTGTCGAGCGCGTCGTGGGCGGCGGCGGTCACGTGCGCCGGCGTCGGGAAGTCCGGCTCACCGGCGCCGAGATCCACCACGTCCACGCCTTGCTTGCGAAGCTTCTCCGCCTCAATCGTCCCCTTCATCGTCGGGGACATCCCGATGTGGCGCATGCGGTCGGCGAGTCGAAGCGAGGTCGTGCTCATACGTTTCGGGTGGGGGCGCCTTCACGCCGTTGATAGAGCCGCGCCTCGACCTTCGGCGGCACGAGTCCGGTCACCGAACCGCCGAGCGAGGCGATTTCCCGGACGAGGGTCGAACTGATGTGCGCGAACTCGACCGAGGGCAAGAAGAACACCGTGTCCAGATTCCCGCTGAGGTGTCGGTTCATCATCGACATCTGGCGCTCGGAGTCCAGGTCCGACGCGCCGCGGAGCCCGCGCACGACGGTTCTGGCCTGGTGGCGCCGGGCGAGGTCCACCAGCAGGCCGTCGAAGGTCTCGACGTCCACGCCCTCCTGCGACGCGCACGCCTCGCGGATCATGGCCGCGCGATCATCGGCGGTGAACCACGGCTGCTTGGCCGGATTGACCAGGATCGCGACGACGACCCGATCGAAGAGGCGGCCGGCGCGCGTGATGATGTCGAGGTGGCCGTTGGTCACGGGATCGAACGATCCGGGGTAGAGGGCGATGCGCGGGCTGGGTGGCATCATTCACGTTCATCAAACGATAGTCCGCTCGTCAAAGAGCTAGCGGCTCGTAGAAGGACAGCGCGCTGTCGCCGGCGACGAGCACGCGCGTGCGGCGAAGGACCCCGGCCCGCTCCGGCGACACCGCCCGCCGACTGTGCTCGAGCACCAGCTGGCCGCCCGCGGCGACGAGCGGCGCGGCGCGGTCGAGGGCGTCCTCGACGTCGACGTCCTCGTACGGCGGATCGAGCAGCACCAGATCGAACGTGCCCGACGCCGTCTCCGCCGCGCGGAGAAAATCGCCGCGGATAATCGCACACGCGGTTTCGACCGAGCAGTGCTGGATGTTCGCCTCGAGCACGCGCAGCGCCACCGGATCGTCCTCGACGAAGGTGACGTGCGTCGCGTCACGGCTGAGCGCTTCGAGTCCGAGCGCGCCCGTGCCGGCAAACCCGTCGAGCACCCGGGCGCCCGCCACCGTGTCGCCGAGCACATTGAACAGCGTCTCGCGCAGGCCGTCCGACGTCGGCCGCAACCCCGGTCCCGCCGGTCCCTGCAGCCGCCTGCCCTTGAGTCGTCCCGTAATGATGCGCAACTCCTCCTACCCTACACCGGCCAGGCCGAAGCGCGCGGCCCAGTTTGCAGAAAGGTACTCGACGAGCGGCCGGGCGCCGCGGCTCTCGTCGAGCCACTCGACTGCCTCGCGGCGGGCTTCTTCCATGACGCCGAAGTCGCGGAGCAGGTCCCCCACCCGCAGCGTCGGCAGCCCGGATTGCCGCGTGCCGAAGAAATCCCCTGGGCCGCGCAGCGCGAGGTCGCGCTCGGCGATGACGAACCCGTCCGTCGTCTCGACGAGTGCGTCGAGCCGGCCCTTCCCCCCGGGGCCGAGCGGCGGCTGGTACAGCAGGACACACGTCGAGGGATGCGTGCCGCGCCCGACACGCCCGCGCAGCTGGTGCAACTGCGACAGGCCGAACCGCTCCGCGTGCTCGACGACCATCACCGTCGCGTTGGCCACGTCCACGCCGACCTCGATGACGGTCGTCGTGGCGAGCACGTGCACGTCGCCGCGCGCGAACGCGCTCATGACGCGGTCCTTCTCCTCCTGCTTCAGCCGGCCGTGGAGCAACGCCACCGTGAACTCGGGGAACACCTCGGCCTGGAGGTGTTCGGACATCGCCGTCGCGGCGCGCAGATCCACCTTCTCCGATTCCTCGACGAGCGGGTACACGACATAGACCTGGCGGCCCTGATCGAGCTCGCGGCGCGCGAGCCGGTAGACTTCCTCGCGGCGCGACTCGGGGCGGGCCGACGTCTTGATCGGCTGCCGGCCCGGCGGCAGGTCGCGGATCACCGACACATCCAGATCGCCGTACGCGGAGAGCGCCAGCGTCCTCGGAATCGGCGTCGCCGTCATGACCAGCACGTCGGGATGCAGGCCCTTGGCCCGCAGCGTCGCGCGCTGCATGACGCCGAAGCGGTGCTGCTCGTCGATGATGACAAGGCCGAGTTCGCGGAACTTCACCGTCGGCTCGGCCAGCGCGTGCGTGCCGACGACGAGATGGGTTGTCCCGCTCTGCAGCTCCGCGAGGATCTCGCGGCGGCGCGCCGCGGTCGCGCTGCCGGTGAGCGACGCGATGCGAAAGCGTGACTTGTCGAGCAGCCGGCGGATCGTCAGGTAGTGCTGGTCGGCCAGGATCTCGGTCGGCGCCATGAACGCCACCTGCAGGCCGTTCTCCATCGCGACGAGCGCGGCGATCAGCGCCACGATGGTCTTGCCGGCGCCGACGTCGCCCTGCAGCAGCCGGTTCATCGGCTCGGGCTTCTGCATGTCGGCGACGATCTCGCGCAGCGCGTCCTTCTGGCCGTCGGTCAGCCTGAACGGCAGCGTCCGGCGCGCCGCTTCCCGGATGTGATCGTCCACCTGCACGGGCCGCGGCTTGCGATCCGTGGCCCGGCTGCGCTTCCTCAGGATGAGACCCGCCTGAAACAGAAAGAACTCCTCGAAGATGAGTCGCGACTGCGCGGCCGAGCGATACGCGTTCAGCGCGGCGACGTCCGACCCCGGCGGCGGGAAATGCGCGTCGGCGAGGGCCTGCGCGCGCTCGGGCAACGACCGCTTCGTCCGAATGGCCGCCGGCAGCGGATCCGCCAGCGCCGGCGGAAGCTGGGCGATCAGCCGGTGCACGAGCGTGCGCTGCATCCGCGGCGTGACCGATCCCGCTTTCTCGTAGATGGGGACGATGCGTCCGGTATGGATTGTCGCGTCGGCCTCGTCGGCCTCGCCTCGGACGATCTCGTACTCCGGGTTCGTGAACTGGAGGCCGCCGCTGCCGCGAAACTCGACCGCGCCAAACAGCACGACCTGCTGGCCGGCGTGAAACACGTCGCGCAGGAATGCCTGGTTGGGAAACGCGGCGCGCACCGGACCGGTCGCGTCCTTGACGATCAGTTCGAAAATCCGAAACCCCGGCCGGCGGGTCGGCCGGATGCCGCTCGACAGCACCTCGCCGACGACGGTCGCGACGACGCCGGGCCGCAGGTCCTTCACCGGCACGAGCGCCGCCCGATCTTCGTAGCGCAGGGGAAAACGCAGCAGGAGGTCTTCGACCGTCTGCAGGCCGACGCGCGCCAGGTCCGCCGCGCGGCGCGGGCCGACGCCCTTCACGTACTGGAGCGGCGTCGACAGGAGGTCCGACACGCCTGCGATTCTACCGGGCCGGACCCTGGGCTACTGAACGATGGTGGCCGCCCCGCGCTGCACGTCGACCTGTCGGATGTTCAGGGGCAGGTCGAAGGGGCTGTCGAGGTCGAAGCCGTTTGGGTGATCCGCCGTGCGCGAGTAGTGGCTGATGAGTTCCTGCAGCAGGCTCTTCGGGATCGACACGCCGCCGAGCGTCGCGGACTGCAGCTGGAACACGCCTTTCCCATTAACCGCGTACAGGTTCGCGACAATCGCCAC
>JANOGJ010000704.1:0-1734 GCA_031405995.1 Acidobacteriota bacterium | reverse complement strand
CCTGTTGGCGGGGCTCCAACTCCCTGGCCTCGCCGAGGTTGTCGCAACCTCGGTGCTCGATCCCATCGCGGAGAGCGTGCTCTTCTCGGGCTTCCTCTTCAGCCAGCTCCGTCGGGCGCAGTGGCGCGTTCCGACCGCGCTCGTCGTCTCCGCGTTGATATTCGGCCTGGCTCACCTGGATGGCGCCGAGTTCACGCTGGCGGGCTACGCGTATCGGGCCCTGTTGGGGCTGGGCGCCGACCTGCTCTGGCACCAATTGCGGTTGTTCGTTCCCGGGTTGCTCGCGGTCGCGGCGGGCGGGCTCCTGTTCACGTGGCTGTTCCATCGCTGGGGCAACTTGTGGCCGGCGATTGCCCTGCACGCGGCGATCAACTTCTGGTGGACGGTGTCGGGCGAGCGCGGCATGGTCGACCGGTGGTCAGGCACGACACTGACGGCGACCGGCGCGGCTCACGCGATCGCGATGACGATCGCGATCGTGGCCACCCTGCGGTGGACGAAGCGTCCTACGCTTTGACGCGAATGGTATAGACCAGAAACTCCGCGCGCTTGCGGTCGGCCTCGCCAGGCGCGACCGTGTCCAGATTCGCGACCGGCATCATCGTGATGACGACGACGCGCTTGCCGGGCAGGCGGCGGATGGCGCGGGAAGCGGTGCCCGCGGTGAAATCGCTGTGGAACGCACCGTTGAAATGCACGACGACGGGACGCGGGCCCGAGGCCGCGCCCGCCATATACGACTCGGCGATCGACTCGGCCATCGTCTCGTCCTTGACACACTGAGCGAAGTAGAAGCGCTCCGTCGTCTGGCGCTTTTCCGCGTCGGTGGGCGGCGTCGCCCCTGCCGCCGGGTGACTGCCCATCGCCTCGCCGAACCGCTTGAAATAGTCATCGTCGGTCGGACACTTCACGTCGCGGGCAAACAGCGCGCGGTCGTCACCCGTCTTCGCGTCGAGCACGCCAAGTCCGGCCTTCGAGACGTCGGACGCGATCGCGCGCGGCACGTTCGCCGCCACCACCGGCCACTTCCGCGACACGGCGAAGTCCACGAGCGGCTTGTAGTCCGTGCGGTACCGCGGCCAGGGCCGGGACTCCTTCAGGAAGTCGTCCTCGGCCAGATGGCCCATCAGGAAGTGGTCCAGCGGCCCACGCACGTCGCGCTCGAACATCTCGAGCGAGACGATGACGTGGTCCCGCCGCCGGGCCAGACCCTCGAGCAGCGCCAGCTCCAGTCGGTGCGTGTTGACGTCGTCGTGCTGCTCGCCGACGAAGATGACGTCAGCCGAGGCGACATCGGCCAGCATGGCCTCGAAATCCGTGAACGTGCCGCGCGCGCTGTCGAACACGCGCTGGGGGACGTACGACCCCTGCGCGGTGAGGACACCCGCGGCCGCAAACGACAAGAGCGCAACTGTCAGCACACGGCGCATGCGGTCATTATCCACAAAAGCTCTCAGCATGAAGAACATGGAGGACAGACTGAACCACGAAGCGCACGAGGGACGCGAAGGGCGCAGTTTGTAGCCCGGCGGCAGCCCCGACGAGCCTTCATGTTCTTCATGTTCTTCATGGTGAAGGCTCTTATGACAGGCGCTTTACGACTCCGTATACGGCTGATGCAACACCACGGGCGCGCCCTTCTTGCGCACCCGGATGTTGACCATCTCGACGAACACCGAGAAACCCATCGCGAAGTAGATGTAGCCCTTCGAGATCTTCTGTCCGAAGCCCTCC
>JANOGJ010000702.1:0-3678 GCA_031405995.1 Acidobacteriota bacterium | reverse complement strand
CGGTCGACCCGGTCGAGAACCACGAGCGCTGGGCCCGGGACATCGAGGAAACCCAAGGCCATCTGCCGCGCTACCCGATGATCGGTGACGCCGACCTCGCGGTCGCCAAGCTCTACAACATGCTGCCCGCCGATGAAGGCGGCAGCTCGGAAGGCCGCACCGCGGCCACCAACGCGACGGTGCGCTCGGTGTTCGTCATCGGCCCGGACAAGAAGATCAAGCTGATGCTCACCTACCCGATGACCACCGGCCGCAACTTCGACGAGATCCTGCGCGTGGTCGATTCGATGCAGCTGACCGCCAAGCACAAGGTGGCCACGCCGGTGAACTGGAAGCAGGGCGACGACGTGATCATCGCCGGCTCCGTCTCCGACGACGACGCGAAGAAGGTGTACCCGAACGGCTGGAAGGCGCCGCGGCCGTACCTGCGAATCGTGCCGCAACCGAAGGCGTGACGCGATGAGTCGAGCCGCCCGCTGCCTCGTGACGGCCGCTGCGATCGCCGGCGCGTGGGTGTCGGTGCACGCGGCCCCTCCGCAATCTTTTCCAACCGTCTTTCGCGGCGCTCGCCTGATCGACGGCGACGGCCGCGTCTTCGCGGCGAAGGGCGTGATTGTCGTGCGAGACGGGCGGATCGCGGCCGTCGGCGCGGACGGTTCGGTGGCCGTGCCAGCCGGCGCGGAGGTCGTGGACGTCGCCGGCCGGACGATCATCCCGGGTCTCGTCAACGCACACGGCCACGTCGGCGACACCAGCGGCCTCCAGGCTGGACCGCAGTTTTACACCGAGGCCAATCTTCTCAAACAGCTCCGCGCGTACGCGAGCTACGGCGTGACGACCGTCGTGAGCCTCGGCGGTGACGGCGACGCCGGATTCAAGCTGCGTGATGCGCAGTCGACTGGCGCCCTCGATCGCGCGCGACTGTTCGTGGCCGGGCCGGTCATTACGGCGGCCACGCCTGAAGCAGCGCGTGCGGAGGTCGATCGCATCGCCGCGATGAAGCCCGACTGGCTCAAGATTCGCGTGGACGACAACCTCGGCACCGCCAGGAAGATGCCGATCGAAGTCGCGCGCGCCGTCATCGAACAGGGGCACGCGCGCGGCCTCAAGGTCGCGGTGCACATCTTCTATCTGGACGACGCCAAGGCGCTGCTCAAGGCCGGCGCGGACTTCATCGCGCACAGCGTCCGCGATCAGCCCGTCGATGAGGAGTTCATCGGCCTGCTCAAGGCGAGGAACATCTGCGTCTGTCCGACGCTGACGCGCGAGGTCTCGACGTTCGTCTACGAGAAGGAGCCGGACTTCTTCAGCGATCCGTTCTTCCTGAAAGGCGCGGACCCTGCCGTCGTCGCCCAACTCGAGGAACCGGCGCGGCAAGCCCAGATGGCGAAGAGCACGAGCGCGCAGCGGTACAAAGTCGCGCTTGAGATGGCGCTCGCGAATGTCAAGCGGCTCGCCGATGCGGGCGTGCGAATCGCGTCAGGAACGGATACGGGGCCCCCCGCGCGATTCCAGGGCTACTTCGAGCATCTCGAGCTGGAGCTGCTCGCGCGCGCGGGACTCACGCCGCAGCAGATCCTCGCGGCGGCCACCGGAACCGCCGCCGGGTGCGTCAGTCTTCGCGACGTCGGCACCCTGCGCACTGGCGCCTGGGCGGACTTCATCGTGTTGACCGGCGATCCGCTGAAGGACGTGAAGGCGACGCGCACGATCGAGTCGGTCTGGATCGCGGGACGCCGCCTGACCCAATGGAGGCCGGGGCTTTAGCCCCGGCTGGTATGCCGGGTCTGAAGACCCGGCCTCCAACGACATGATTCGCAGCGCTGCGGTCCTTGCGACGTCACTCCTCGTCGCCCTGCAGGCCGCGGTCCCTCCGCAAGCTGCACCCTATCGCGACGCGCGGCTGCCCATCGCCGACCGCGTCAAGGACCTGCTCGGTCGAATGACGCTCGAAGAGAAGTTCTGGCAGCTCTACATGAGTCCGGGCAGCCTCGACGACCCGTCGCACGACTACTCCAAGGGCGCGTTCGGGCTGCAGATCTCGACCGGGCGAGACGGCACCGCGCGCGCGCACACCGAGCGCATCAACGCCATCCAGCGCTTCTTCGTCGAAAAGACACGGCTCGGCATTCCGATCATCCCGTTCGAGGAAGCCCTCCATGGCCTCGCGCGCGAGGGCGCGACGATGTTTCCGCAGGCGATTGCGCTCGCGGCGACGTGGGACACGGCGCTTATGCGCCGCGTCGCGGACGCCATCGCGAGCGAGACCGCCAGCCGCGGCATCCGCCAGGTTCTTTCGCCCGTCATCAACATCGCGGACGACGTCCGGTGGGGGAGAGTAGAGGAGACGTACGGCGAGGATCCGTATCTCTCGTCCGAAATGGGGCGCGTGTTCATCGAGGCGTTCGAGTCGGCCTCAATCGTGACGACGCCGAAGCACTTCGTGGCGAATGTCGGCGAGGGCGGCCGCGACAGCTATCCCGTGCAGCACAGCGAGCGGCTGCTGCAAGAGCGGTACTTCCCGCCGTTCGAGGCGGCGGTGCGCCAGGCGCGGGCCCGGTCGGTGATGACGGCCTACAACTCGGTGGACGGGCTGCCTGCGACACAGAACCGGCGACTGCTGAACGACATCCTCAAGGGCGACTGGGCGTTCAGCGGGTTTGTGATTTCGGACGCCGCGGCGACAGGCGGCGCGACCGTGCTCCACATGACGGAGCCCAACACGCCGGTGGCCGCGAAGCACGCCTGGGAGTCGGGCCTCGACGTGGTGTTCCAGTCGTCGTACCCGCAGTTCCGGCCCTACTGGGACGCGGTACAGCGCGGGCTCGTCTCGCCGGTGGTCGTCGACGCGGCGGTCGCGCGGGTGCTCCGGGCCAAGTTCGAGCTCGGGCTCTTCGAGCAGCCGTACGTCGACCCGGCCAAAGCGGCGGCGCGTGCCGGCCACGCGGATCATCGCGCGCTCGCGCTCGAGTCAGCGCGCGCGTCGATCGTGCTGCTGAAAAACGAGAGCGTCCTGCCGCTGGGCGCGGGCATCAAGTCCGTCGCCGTGATTGGCCCCGACGCGACCGAAGCGCGGCTCGGCGGCTACAGCGGACCCGGCGTCAGCGTCGTGTCGATCCTCGAAGGCTTGAAGCAGCGACTTGGCCCGGGCGTCGCGGTCCAGCACGCCGCTGGTCCCGGGCGCGAGCGGCGCGAGTACGTCGTCGTGCCCGCCGACGCGCTCAAGGTCACCGGCGAGTACTTCGACAACAACCGTCTCGAGGGTGCGCCGCGTGTTACGCGGACCGATCAGCGGATCGATTTCCGTTGGACGTTGAACTCGCCCGGCCGCGGCATTCCCTTCGACTGGTATTCGGTGCGCTGGACGGGAACGCTCGTCGCGCCGGCCGGCGGTGTCGCGCGCCTCGGCGTCGAGGGCAACGACGGCTATCGCCTGTACCTGGACGACCGGCTCGTTATCGACAACTGGCGCAAGCAGTCGTACGGCACAAAACTGATCGATGTCGGACTGAAGCCCGGCTCATCGCACGCGTTCCGGCTGGAGTTCTTTGAGAGCACGGGCATCGCGCGCGTGAAGCTCGTCTGGGACGCGGGCCTCGTCGCCGGCGAAGCCGGCGCGATGATCGAAGACGCCGTCAGTCTGGCCAGGAAGAGCGACGTCGCCGTCGTCGTGGCGGG
>JANOGJ010000666.1:0-5554 GCA_031405995.1 Acidobacteriota bacterium | reverse complement strand
CACACCTTGCCTCGAGCCGATCTATCTTCCCGGCGCGGGTTCTGGAGAATCCCGAACCCGAGCGGGTCGCGATCGAGGAGATCACGGAGGACTACCTCGGCATGTACGGCGTCGTGCCGATCCATGGCCGGGCCTTGACCCGGGAGGACACGCCGCCAGAGGCCCCGGCGGTGGCCCTGCTCAATCATGCGTACTGGCAGAGCCGTTACGCCGGCAGTCCGGACGTCGTCGGTCGAATCGTCCGGCTCGACGGCATCCCGACGACCATCGTCGGCATCCTGCCTCCCACGTTCGGACGTGACACGCCGATCTGGCAACCGATGAGACTCGAGCCTGCACGGGAGGCGCGCCGCAGTTCCTCGGCTGAGGTGACGGGACGGCTGAGGCCGGGTCTCAGCATCGTGGACGCGGCGCGTGAGATCTCGGCTGACGCTCGAACGCAGGATTCAACCATCACCTCGGTGTCCCTGCGGTCGATGCTCGAGTCGACCCGGACCGACTATCGGAAGACAGTCAATGTGCTCGCCGGCGCCGTCGGACTCATCCTGCTCATTGCCTGCGTCAACGTCGCGGGCTTGCTCCTGGCGCGTGGATCCACGCGCCACTCGGAGCTTGCGATCCGCGCATCACTTGGCGCCGGGCGTCCCCGCCTGCTGCGTCAGCTTCTGACCGAGAGTCTCGTGCTCTCACTGGCTGGCGGACTGGCGGGCGCGCTTCTGGCTTGGCTCTCGCTCGAAGTCATCGTCGCCAACATCCCGATGACGTTGCCGGCTGACACGACGGCGACGATCAGCTGGCCGGTCCTTGCCACGTCAGCCGCGCTCACCCTGTTGATGGGAACCGTCGTCGGTCTCCTACCGGCGCTGCGGCTGTCGCGTGTGCAGGTCAGCGACGCATTGGCGCGCGGCAACCGGCGGCACGGCAGCCCGCTCTCGCGGCGGGGCGGCCAGTTGCTCATCGCGGCGGAAGTCGCGCTCGCGGTGGTGCTGCTCGCGGGCGCCGGACTCATGCTGCGCAGCTTTGCGCGCATCATGGCAGTCGACCTCGGCTTCAACCCCGAGGTTGTTCTCTCGCTCGAAACGGCGCCGCTCGATCCGGCGGCGCAGGCCCATTACTACCCGGCGCTCTTGGAAAAGATCCGCACGTTGCCCGGCGTCGAAGCCGCGGGCGCGACGGACTATCCCCCACTCATCAGTGGCTGGAGCGAGACGCGCGCTCGCGTGGGCCCCGAGGACTGGACGCAGGTGGGCTCCGTCATGATCCTGCCGGGATACTTTGAGGCGTTGGGGAATCCCGTCAAGCAAGGGCGTACGTTGACTGACGCGGATCTCACTCGGAGCGTTCCGGTGGTCCTTGTCAGCGAGGCGGCGGCTCGCAGGTTGTTTCACGGTAGCCCGGCGGTCGGACGCCGCTTGGAAATGATCAGGCCCGGAAACTTCGTCGAGATCATTGGCGTGGTCGGCGACCTGCGCCAGTTTGGTCCGGTTGGCGGCGCGCCGGCCCAGACCGTCTACCAGCCTTTCAAACCGCGCGACGACAAGCTGGGTCAGGCGAACGGACTGACCGTCATCATTCGAACGCGCGACACTGCCCCTGGCCTCGTGGACGCCCTGCGCGACGTGGCCGCGTCAATCAGCTCGCGCGCAATCGTCGAACGCGTGCGATCGGGCCAGGACTGGGTCAGCGGGAGGGTTACCACCCCGCGGCGCCGCACGGTCCTGCTGAGCCTGCTCGGCGCGCTCGGCCTCGTCCTCACGCTCGTCGGTGTCCTCGGCATGACGGCCTACGCGGTGGCGCGACGCACCCGGGAGATCGGCGTGCGCATGGCATTCGGCGCACGTCCCGGTCAGGTCGTCGCCCGGATGGTGCGCGACTCGGCCATTCCGGTCGTCATCGGCGTTGCGGTCGGACTCGGCGGCGCGCTGGCGGCGACGCGCGTGATCAAGACGTTCCTCTTCGAGACGACGCCCACCGATCCGCTCACGCTCGCGGTTGTCGCGATGACGTTGGCGATCGCCGGTACGTTGGCCGCGTGGATCCCGGCGCGACGAGCGGCGCGGGTCGATCCGGTGACTGCGCTGCGGGCGGAATAGTCTCAGCGTGCGTAAAGCTCTTTAGAGCCCGAACTCTGAACCGTGAACCCTGAACCTGCCCTAAGTTCTGAGTTCTAAGTTTCAAGAATCGTCGCCACCATCTCCCCTATCGCCAAACTCGCCGTCAGTCCCGGCGACTCGATCCCCGCCGCCTGGATGAGATGCGGATTGCGCGCGTCGCGTCGAATCAGGAAATCCGCGTACCGCTCGGTCGCCGGATGAAGTTTCGCGCGGATGCCGCTCCCGGCGAGCCGCAGATCGTCGCGCGTGAGTGACGGCAGCATCGCCCGCGCCGGTTCGAGGAACCACTCGACCGGCAGCCGATCGGCTTCGAAGTCCGATTTATCCTGCTGATACCGAATCGTCGGCCCGAGCCAGACCGCGCCGCCGATCGTTTTCGTGAGGTGCACGCCCAATCCGTGCCCGGACACATGCGGCACCGGATAGACAAGGCCGTTGACCATGTGCCGGGCGCGCGGCACAAGCTCGGCGTATTCGCCACGGCAGGGATAGATCGTGAACGTCTCGCCGCCGGCGAGGTGCGACACGTCGTCGGCCAGCAACCCGGCCGCATTGACGACGGCGTCGGCCTCGATGTGCTCGGCCGGCGTCACGACCGTCAGCCCGCCCGGGGCGCGCGGCTCGATCGCGACGAGGGGCGTGCCGACCAGCAGGACGCCGTCGAGCCGGGCGACCTCGGTCGCGAGCGCGCGCACATACGCATCCGCATCGATCCAGCCTGTTTCCGGTGAAAAGAGCGCGGCGGCCGCCGACACGTGCGGCTCGCGGTTCGTGATGAACGCCCGATCGACCGCCTCGACGACGACGCCGTTGGCCGCGGCGCTCCGGCGCACCGCCTCGAGCCGATCCTCCTCACCCGCGTGCGCGACGATCAACTTGCCGCGCTTGACGTGCGGGACGTCGTGCTCGCGCGCAAATGAATAGAGACGCTCGCGGCCCTCGATGCAGAGCCGTGTCTTCAGCGAGTCGGGCGGGTGGTGGAGGCCGGCGTGAATCACGCCGCTGTTGCGCGTGGACGCGCCGAGCCCGGGCCGCCGGTACTGTTCGAGGATCGTCACCGCGCGGCCACGGCGCGCGATCGCCAGCGCCGAGGCGAGCCCGACAACGCCGGCGCCGATGACGACGACCATGGAAAGGACATGTTATCGTCTCTGGCTGCATGGCCACGCGACGCGCGCTCATCACCGGCATCACCGGACAGGACGGCTCGTACCTGGCCGAGCTGCTCCTCGAGAAAGGCTACGAGGTCTTCGGCCTCACCCGGCGATTGTCGGCCTCCAATTACTGGCGGATCGAACATATCCTCGATCGCCTGACGCTCCTGCCCGGCGACCTGCTCGACCAGCTCTCGCTCATCCGTGTACTCGAACGCGTCAAGCCGCACGAGCTGTACAACCTCGCGGCGATGTCGTTCGTGCCGGCGTCGTGGGACCAGCCGATGCTCACCGGCGAGTTCAACTCCCAGGGCGTGACCCGCGTCCTCGAAGCCGTGCGCGTCGTCGATCCCACGATCCGGATGTATCAGGCGTCCTCATCCGAGATGTACGGCAAGGTCCGCGAGGTGCCGCAGAAGGAAACGACGCCGTTCTATCCGCGCAGCCCGTACGGCGTGTCGAAGGTCTTCGCGCACTACATCACGGTGAACTACCGCGAGAGCTACAACCTCTTTGCCGTCTCGGGCATCCTCTTCAATCACGAGTCGCCCCGGCGCGGCCTGGAATTCGTCACGCGCAAGGTCACGGACGGCGTCGCGAAGATCAAGCTCGGCTTGGCCAAGGAGGTGCGGCTGGGGAACCTCAGCGCGCATCGCGACTGGGGTTTTGCCGGCGATTACGTCCGCGCGATGTGGCTGATGCTCCAGCAGGACGTCGCCGACGACTTCGTCATCGCCACGGGCCAAAGCCACTCGGTGCAGGAGCTGGTGGAAATCGCGTTCACGCGCGCGGGCCTCGACTGGACGCGCTACGTGAAGGAGGACCCGGCGTTCCTCCGACCGGCTGAAGTGGATCACCTCATCGGTGACGCGTCGAAGGCGCAGGCCGTCCTCGGGTGGAAGCCGTCGGTCGATTTCAAAGGGCTCGTCGAAATGATGGTCGACGCGGATCTGAAGCGACTGGGCAAGTCGTAGGATGGAGGCCGGGTCTTTAGACCCGGCGTTGCGGCGGGGCTGAAGCCCCGCCCTCCATCGTTTCCTGTCCCGCCAGCTTCGCCGCGAGCAGTATCGCTTCCACCAAACTGCCTTCATCGGCGAGCCCCTTGCGCGCGATGTCGAACGCCGTGCCGTGATCGACGGACGTGCGCACGATCGGCAGGCCCAGCGTCACGTTGACCGCGCGGCCGAACGCCAGCAGCTTGACCGGCACGAGTCCCTGGTCGTGGTAGCAGGCGACGACAACGTCGAACTCGCCGCGCGCGGCGCGGACGAACAGCGTATCGGCTGGGAACGGGCCGGCGGCGTCGATGCCCTCCTTCCGCGCGGCGGCCACGGCCGGCGCCAGCACACCCGCGTCTTCCGATCCCAGCAACCCGCCCTCGCCCGCGTGCGGGTTGAGACCAGCGAGGGCGATCCGCGGCTTCGCGATGCCGAAGCGAGGCAGCGACCGCGCCGTCAGCCGCAACACGCCCATCACGCGGTCCAGCGTCAGCAATCGCGGCACCTCGGCAAGCGGCACGTGCACCGTCGCGAGCACCACGCGCAGCCGGTCGGACCAGAACATCATCGCGACGTCGGTCACGCCGCAGAGGTGCGCCAGCAGATCGGTGTGGCCACGCCACGCGAGGCCGGCTTCGGCAAAGGCGGCCTTGCTGACGGGCGCCGTGGCGATCGCCGCGACGCGGCCGGCGATCGCGTCGGCCGTCGCGCGCACGATCGCGTCGTAGGCGGCGCGCGCGGATCCGGCGTCGATGCGGCCCGCGGGAAAGGGCGCGAGTGCGTCGGGCGTGTGCGGTCCGTACAGGACCGGCCGGCAGAGATCGACCACGCGCGGATCGCGCGCGGCCTTCACGGCCACTTCCGGCCCGATGCCGGACGGGTCGCCGACGGTCACCGCGACAAGGGGCAGGGCCACGTCAAATCGTCACGGCCACCCAGTCGGCGACGATCTTCGGACCGGCGTAGCGTTCGAGCGAGGCCTGGGCGCGCGTGAGCGCGCTGTAGGCCGCGACAATGCGCGGCAGGCCGTACGCCGACGCCAGGCCGCGAAGGTCGGCCTCGCGGTCGGCGTTGGCCAGCATCGCCTCGCGCCCGGCGGCGATCGCGCCGAGGTCGCGCAGGATCGATCCGACGATCGCGAGACGATTGCCGAGCGCGTCACGATCGCGGCGGTCGGAGTCGTTCTTGGCGAGGGCGGCCGCGGCCTTGACGGCCACTTCCGGCCCGATGCCGGACGGGTCGCCGACGGTCACCGCGACAAGGGGCAGGGCCACGTCAAATCGTCACG
>JANOGJ010000618.1:0-1942 GCA_031405995.1 Acidobacteriota bacterium | reverse complement strand
CGTGATCCCGAGGCCGGTCGACGGACTCGGGACGATCTTCCCTATCGATTAGGCCCGCTCACACTCCGCAGGATGCCAGGCACCACGCTCGGGCCGGCCGCCGACGCGACCCGGCGCCCCGGCCGGTCGGCCGCGCGCGTCGCCCTCGTCGTGGCCCTGGCCTTGGCGGCGGGCGCGTTGGTCGGCGCGCACGCGGCGGCCCTGCCGGGGACGCCGCAAGAGACGTTCGACCGGCTGCTCGCGGAGGTATCCGCCTTCCGCGGGCGCGGGTTCACGCTGCCGCTCCCGGCCGGCGTCCCGTCGCGCGACGCGCGCCGGATGGAAGACGTCTCGCTGCAGCGGTACGACAACGAGGCGCGGGCGCTCGCGGGGTTCGCCGAACGGCTGGCGGCGACCGACCGAAGCCGGCTGGCGCCGGCGGTTGAGATCGATGCCGAGATTCTGAGCCGGCAGATCAGGGACCGGCGCGAGGAACTGCGGTTCCGCGCATTCGAAATTCCCATCGGCAGCCGAGAGGGATTCCACTTCGCCCTGCCGGCGCTGCCCGATCGCTACGCGTTCGACACGATCCGCCACTACGACGACTACATCGCGCAGCTCCAGTCGTTTCGCGAGCACGCCGACCAGCGCATGACCCTGCTGCGCGCGGGGCTGAAGTCCGGACGCACGTTGCCGCGCGACGTGCTCTCCGGCTATGACGAACCCGTCGCCGCGCAGATCGTGGCCGACCCTGCGCTCAGCCCGCTCCACCGGCCGTTTACCGAAATCCCCTCGGCATTCCCCGCGGAAGAGCGCGACCGCATTTTGAGGGACGGCACGGCGGCGATCCGCGACTCGGTCATGCCGGGCCTGCAGGCCTTTCTCGACTTCCTCCGGCGCGAGTATCTGCCGGGCGCGCGGACGTCGCTCGGCCTGGCGGGGTTGCCGGATGGGGACGCGTTCTACCGGCATCGCATCCGCATGCACACGACGCTGGACCTCTCGCCGCGAGACGTGCACGAGGCCGGCCGGCGCGAGGTGGCGCGCATCCGCGCCGAAATGGAGCAGGTGAGGGCGCGCGCCGGGTTCGCGGGCACGCTGGCCGGGTTCATGACATGGCTGCAGACGGACGCGCGCTTCATGGTGACGACCGAGGAGCAGTACCTGCAAGCCGTGGCGCTTGCGGCCAAGCGGATGGACGGCGAGCTGCCGCGCCTCTTTTCACTGGTGCCGCGCACGCCGTACGGCATCCGGCCCATGCCCGCGCGCATCGCGATTCGGCAATCGGCGGGATATTACGACGCCGGCGCCGCCGACGGCACACGCGCCAGCTTCGTCAACATTAACACCTCGGACCTGCCCGCCCGACCGCTCTACGTCGTCGAGTCCCTGGCCTTTCACGAGGGCGTGCCCGGACATCACCTGCAGATCATGCTGACGCACGAGAACGCCTCGCTCTCGGACTTCCGCCGCAGCCTCGGCATCACGGTGTTCACCGAGGGCTGGGGCCTCTACGCCGAGCGCCTGGGCCGCGAGGTGGGGTTCTTCAAGGACCCGTACAGCGATTTCGGCCGATTGACGTACGAAATCTGGCGCGCGGTGCGCCTGGTGGTCGACAGCGGCGTGCACGCGCTTGGCTGGACGCGCGTCCAGGCTGTCGCCTACATGGCCGAGAACACGGGGTTCAAGCTCGGGCCGTCGACGGCCGAAGTCGATCGCCACATCACCGAAGCCGGGCAGGGTCTCGCCTACACGTTCGGGATGCTGAAGATCCTCGACCTGCGCGCGCGAGCCGAATCGCGCCTCGGTGCGCGCTTCGACCTCAAGGCGTTCCATGACGCCGTCCTCCGCAACGGCCCGCTTCCGCTCGACCTCCTGGAACGGGAAGTGACGGCGTGGATGGAACGGCGCTGATGTCCCGCGCGGCCGTCCGGCGGCGCCTCGCCAGGGCGGCCGTCGCGAG
>JANOGJ010000781.1:0-3189 GCA_031405995.1 Acidobacteriota bacterium | reverse complement strand
GCTGCCCTCCGGGTGGAGATGCGCGAGGGCGCTGCCGCGCTCCGGGTGGAGATGCACGAGGGCGCTGCCGCGCTCCGGGTGGAGATGCACCAGAGCCTTGGCGGGCTCCGTGTGGAGATGCACGATCTCATTGGCGGGGTGCGGCAGGAGATCGCCACGACTCGTGTCGAGCTGATCCGCTGGTCGTTCGTGTTCTGGGTGGGTCAGACGATTGCGACGGCCGGTCTGGTGGTGGCGCTGGTGAAGTTGCTGCTGCCGTAGGTCTACACTGTCCCCATGCGATCAGCGATCGTCACGGGGGCATCGTCAGGGATTGGACAGGCAGCGGCGCGAAAACTTGCTGCGGACGGGTTCAACGTGCTCGCCGTCGGGCGTGACCAGGCTGCGCTGGACGAGGTGTGCCGCGAGATCGAAAAAGCCGGCGGCCGCGCGCAGGCCTTTATCGCCGACGTCACGACGCCTGACGGGCCAGCCGCCATCGTCCGCCAGGCGACGAGCGCGCTTGGCGGCGTCGATGCGCTCGTGAACGCGGCCGGTATCATCGCTTCGGCCGGCGTGGCCGAGACGACCGACCAGGCGTGGGACACGATGATGGACATCAACGTCCGCGCGCCGTTCCGTTTGATTCGTGAAGCCGCTTCCGCGCTCATCGCGAGCAAGGGCGCCGTCGTCAATGTCTCGAGCGTGGCGGGGCCGCGCGCGTTTCCCGGCGTCGCGGCGTACTGTGTGAGCAAGGCCGCGGTCGATCAGCTCACGCGCGTCGCCGCCCTGGACTTCGCGCCGAAGGGCGTGCGCGTCAACGCTGTCAACCCCGGCGTGGTCAAGACCAACCTCCATCGTCGAAGCGGGATGGAGGAGGCGCGTTACGCCGAGTTCCTCGAGCGATCGAAGATGACGCACCCGCTCGGCCGCGTGGGGACGCCGGAAGAGATCGCGGACGTCATCGCGTTTCTGATTTCGCCGAAGTCGGGATGGATAACTGGAGAGACGATTGCGATTGATGGAGGGCGACATTTGACGTGCTTGCGTTAACCTAGAACTCAGAACTGAGAACTCAGAACTCAAGACACTCGGAATAGACGCTGTCACTTCCTGCCTTCGTAATAAGCGATTCCGTCCTGCGCTGCTAACCGCCGTACCGCTCGCGCGCCCGCACTAGAGAGAAGCTCCTGTGCGGTCTCTGGTGCGAGCACTGGCGTCTTCGCCGAAAGTGCGCCGAATAGACCGGGGCGCTTCTCCCGCGCGACAATCACGATCCGTCCACCCGGGCGAGTGACGCGCAGGCCCTCCGCCACCGTCAGGACGCGTTCCTCCGCCGAGAGCGTCGCCAGTCCCGGGATGACGACGACGTCGAAGGTGTCGGTGTCGAGCGGCAGCATGGTGCGCGGCGCCCGCGTGAACTCGATGAGCGCGCCCGCTTCTCCCGCCGCTGCCTCCACGCGCTTTTCCGCCGCCGCGTCCGGATCGACGACGAGCGTGCGGCCGTTGAGCCCGGTGACGAGCGCGATCTCGCCGGCAAGCGCCGGGTCGTCGGCGCCCAGCACCAGCACCTGGCTGCCCGCCTTGGCGCCGATCATCGCCAGTGCCGTCTGACGCGGAGAAAGACCCTTGCGGAACACACTCATCGGTCGCCCTGAACCAGAATGATATAGTTTCCGACCGTGTCGCCAGGAACTCCCATTCCTTCCGCCGATGGCCGTCTCGGCATCCTTCTTGTCGGTCTCGGCGCCGTCAGCACGACGACCATCGCGGGGATCATGGCGGTTCGGCGCGGCCTCGCGAAGCCCATCGGATCCCTGACCGAGATGGGGACGGTGCGGCTGGGCCGGCGCACCGACAACCGCTCGCCCCGCATCCGGGACTTCGTGCCGATCGCCGGACTCGACCAGATCGTGTTTGGCGGCTGGGACCTGTTTGAGGACAACTGCTACGAGGCGGCGAAGACGGCCGGCGTGCTCGAGGCCTCGTTGCTCGATCAGGTCAAGGACGAGTTGCAGGCGATCAAGCCCATGCCGGCGGTGTTCGATCGGCAGTACGTGAAGCGGCTCGACGGCCCCAACGTAAAGAAGGGCAAGAACAAGAAAGATCTGGCCGAGCAGCTCATCGCCGACATCCGGCAGTTCAAGGCGACGAACAAGCTCGACCGCGTCGTGATGGTCTGGTGCGGCAGCACCGAAATCTTCTTGACGGAGAGCGCGTCACATCAGTCGCTCGCGGCCTTCGAGAAGGGCCTCGAGGCGAGCGACCCGGCGATTCCGTCGAGCATGATCTACGCCTACGCGGCGATCAAGGAGGGGCTGCCGTACGCCAACGCGGCGCCGAACCTCAGCGCCGACGTGCCGGCCCTGCTCGAGCTGGCGCAAAAGACGGGCTCGCCCCTGGCGGGCAAGGACTTGAAGACGGGTCAAACGCTCATCAAGACGATCATCGCGCCCGGCCTCAAGGCCCGGCTCATCGGCGTCGCCGGCTGGTACTCGACGAACATCCTCGGCAACCGCGACGGCGAAGTGCTCGACGACCCGGAGTCGTTCAAGACCAAGGAAGAAAGCAAGAAGTCGGTGCTCGACTTCATCCTCCAGCCGAAGCTGTATCCCGAGTTGTATGGCGACCTGCACCACGTCGTGCGCATCAACTACTACCCGCCGCGCGGCGACAACAAGGAAGGCTGGGACAACATCGACATCTTCGGCTGGCTCGGCTACCCGATGCAGTTGAAGATCAATTTTCTCTGCCGGGACAGCATCCTGGCGGCGCCAATCGTGCTCGACGTCGCGTTGTTCCTCGACCTCGCGAAGCGCGCCGGCTACTCGGGGATCCAGGAGTGGCTGTCGTTCTACTTCAAGAGCCCGATGCACGCGCCCGGCCTGTATCCCGAGCACGATCTGTTCATTCAGTTGATGAAGCTCAAGAACACGCTGCGCCACATGCGCGGCGAGGAACTGATCACGCACCTCGGCCGGGAATACTACGACTAGGAACGGGCCTCATGTCCGTCCCGGGTCTTCAGGTCTCCATGTCTTCTTAGGTCTTTAGCACACGATGATGCGTCGCTTCCAACCGGCATTGCTCGGCGGACTCTTCATCGGCATGCTGTCGTCGCTGCCAGTCGTCAATATCGCCAATTGCTGCTGCCTCTGGGTTGTCGTCGGCGGTCTGCTGACCGTCTATCTGCGGCGGCAGGATCCGGCT
>JANOGJ010000577.1:0-4555 GCA_031405995.1 Acidobacteriota bacterium | reverse complement strand
ACCAGATTCGCGGCCTGCAGCCCTGGCCCATGGCCGGCGCGCTTCTGGGCGACCGGCGCGTGTTCTTCGTGCGGTCTGAAGTGGGACCCGAGGCCCCGGCCGACGCAGTGCCCGGGACCATCGTCTCGGTCACTGCCGACGCTCTCGTCGTGGCGGCCCGCCCCGGCACCGTGCTGATTACGGAAATCCAGCCGGAGGGCCGACGCCCCATGACGACACGCGCGTTTCTCGGAGGACGCCAGGTCATCGCGGGCGACCAGTTCGCGCTGCTGCCACTCGCCGGCCCGGCCTCGTCCTCCCACGCATGACGCCGACCCGGCTGGCGGCCTCGCGGGTGTTGGTCGCCGTCGAGCTCGGCCGCACGACGCTCGCGGCGGAAGTCGAGCGGGCGCGGACCGACATCGCCGACTCGCGCGATCGCGGCCTGCTGCTCGAGCTGGCCGCCGGCGCCCTGCGCTGGCAGGCGGCACTCGACGCCGACCTCGGCGCGCAGAGTCAACGGCCGATCGCCGAGCTCGACGCCGCTGTGCGAGCGACGCTCCGCATCGGGGCGTACCAGCTGCTCCACCTCGACCGCGTGCCCGTGCACGCCGTCGTGCACGAGGCCGTCGAGACGGTGCGGCAACTCGGACACCCGCAAGCGTCAGGGTTCGTCAACGCCGTGTTGCGATCGCTCGCGCGGCCTCACGCATCCGCCTTGCCGGCACGGCCGGCGAACGGATCCGATCGCGTCAGCGCGTTGGCGTACCTGTCGGTCACGCTGTCGCATCCGTCGTGGCTCGTCGAACGCTGGCTCACGCGGCATGGGTTCGAGGCCGCCGAGACCTGGTGCCGCTTCAATAACGAGCCCGCCGAGATTTCCGTGCGACCGGCGGCGGGCGTCACCGCGGATGAGCTGGCCGCGCGCCTGCAGGCGGGCGGGGTGACCGCCGAGCGCGCCGGGTTTGTCCGTGACGCGATTCGGCTGCCGCCGGGATCGCTCGGCCGTCTGACGCCTGAGACCCGGGCCGCGCTCGTGGTTCAGGAGGAAGGGTCGCAGGTTGTCGCGCATGTGGTCGGCGCGCGGCCGGGCGAGCGCGTGCTCGACCTGTGCGCCGCACCCGGTGGCAAGACGCTGGTCCTCGCGCACGACATGTCGAATACCGGCGTGCTCGTCGCGAGCGACCTGCGGCCCGGTCGTCTGGCCCTCCTCCGGACCACCCTCGTCCGCGGCCGCGCGCACGCCGTGGTGGCGGCGATCGACGCGACGAGCCGGCTGCCGTTCGGGCCGGTCTTCGACCGCGTCCTCGTCGACGCGCCCTGTTCCGGCCTCGGGACTCTGCGACGCGATCCGGATCTGAAGTGGTCGCGCCGGCCGGAGCATCTGGCCGGACTGGCGGCGGTTGAGCGCCGCGTCCTTGCCTGCGCGGCGGACGCCGTGCGTCCGGGCGGCCTGCTCGTCTACGCGACGTGCTCGAGCGAGCCTGAGGAGAACGAGTCCGTCGTGGACGGCTTCCTGGCCGCGCGGCCGGATTTCGGCCTCGTTCGGGCCGATCCAGGCCAGGCGGTGATCGATCCCGGCCGGCTCGTGGACGCGCGTGGCTTCCTGCGCACGCTGCCCTTCCGCGACCGGTTGGACGCGTTCTTTGCCGCCGCCCTTCGCCGCCGCGCCGCGGGGCTGTAGTACACTTTTTTCACCCGATGCCCTCGCCACTCAGGGCCAATCCCGTCCGAAAACGCGTCTGGAGGGCCGGCCGCTTTTTCGTGCTGGTCGCGGCCCTCGGCGTGACGTACGGCGTCTTCTTCCTCGCGTCGATGCGCGTGGCCACCAAGGCGCGGGAGGTCACCGTGCCTGACCTGCGCGGGCAGTCGATCCCCGACGCCAACGCCGCCCTCGCCCACACCGGGCTCGTGATTCGGATCGACGAGGTGCGGCGGCCCGACGCGAAGGTGCCGGAACACCACATCCTCAGCCAGGACCCCGAAGCGGGCACGGTGCTCCGCCGGCAACGCGCCGTGCGCGTGCGCGTGAGCGACGGGCAGCGCGCGCCGGTCGTGCCCTCGGTCGTGGGCGCCCCCGAGCGAACGGCGGAGCTGACGCTGGCCGACGACAAGGTCGCGGTGGCCTCGCGCGCCGAGATTCGCACCGCCGACTACCCTTCGGGGATGGTCGTCGCCCAGGATCCGCCGGGGAAGGTCCGCGGGTCCGGCGTGTCGTTGCTCATCAACCGCCGGGACGACACCGAGGGCTACGTGATGCCGGATTTGATCGGCACGGTGGCGGACCGCACGATCGCCGTGCTCCGCGGCCAGAGCTTTCGCGTGACGATCAACGGCGAGGTGCCCTACCCCGGCGTGCCGGCCGGCGTGGTCGTGCGGCAATCTCCGCAGGCCGGGTTCCGCATCACGGCGCTCCAGACCATCACCGTCGAGGTATCGAAGTGAGCGTGCGTATCGCGCCGTCCATCCTCTCGGCGGATTTCGCACGGCTGGCCGAGGACGTGGCGCGCGTGGAGCAGGCCGGGGCCGATCTGTTGCACGTCGACGTGATGGACGGCCATTTCGTCCCGAATATCACGATCGGCCCGCCCGTGGTCGCGGCGCTCAAGCGCGTCACGGCCCTGCCGCTCGACGTCCACCTGATGATTTCGGATCCCGACCAGTATCTCGAGGCGTTCGTGCGCGCGGGCGCGTCGATCGTGACGGTGCACGCCGAGGCGTCGCCGCATCTCCATCGCACGCTCACGCGCATCCGGCAGCTCGGGGCCAAGGCGGGCGTGGCCCTCAACCCTTCGACCCCGGTCGATGTGGTCCGCGAGGTGATAGGCGAGGTCGATCTGGTCTTGATCATGTCGGTGAATCCGGGGTTTGGCGGCCAGTCCTTCATCCCGAGAAGCGTGGAGAAAGTCGCGGCGGCGCGAGCCCTCGTCGTCCGGTCGGGCCGGACGCCTGATATCGAGGTGGACGGCGGGATCGACGCCGCGATCGCCCCGGCGCTCGTCGCGGCGGGCGCGACGATCCTCGTAGCGGGCGCCGCCATCTTCGGCACCCCCGACGCGGGCGAGGCCACCCGACGCCTGCGCGCCGCGGCCGGCGCTGGCGCTGGCCGGTAGCCGCCTGTCGTGCCCTCGGCTGTGACCTCCCCGCGCGTGCGCTACGATGATGGGATCGATGTCCGCGCGAC
This sequence comes from Acidobacteriota bacterium, assembly GCA_031405995.1. Classification (GTDB taxonomy): domain Bacteria; phylum Acidobacteriota; class Vicinamibacteria; order Vicinamibacterales; family SCN-69-37; genus JANOGJ01. The sequence continues at coordinate 1,392 of JANOGJ010000577.1, read as the reverse complement.
CGGCCGCCTGCTCTCCCGGGTGCGTGTGGAGTTTCACTGCGAGGTGTTCGTGAAGGGTGACAGAGAACCAATGGCGATCGGACACACGGTGCGCGAGGCGTTCGCATGAAGGCGCTCGTCACCGGCGCCGCCGGCTTCATCGGATCGCATCTTGCGGGGACCCTTCTTGATCGCGGCGCCACGGTCGTCGGCCTGGACTGCTTCACCGACTACTATCCGCGCGCAATTAAGGAAGGTAACCTCGCGCCGCTCCGCGAACACCCGTCGTTCCGCTTCGTCGAGGCCACCATCCAGGACGTGGCGCTCGACCCCTTGCTCGACGGCGTCACGCATGTCTTCCACCTGGCCGCGCAGGCGGGCGTGCGCAAGAGCTGGGGCGACGACTTCCGCATCTACACGAGCAATAACGTCGACGCGACGCAGCGGCTGCTCGAAGCCCTGAAGAGTCGCCCGCTCACCCGGCTGGTCTACGCCTCGACGTCGTCGGTGTACGGCGACGAAGCCACGCTCCCGATGCGGGAGGACGCGCCGCTCCACCCGGTGTCGCCCTACGGCGTGACCAAGCTCGCGGCGGAGCATCTGTGCCACCTGTACCACGTCAATTTCGGGGTGCCGACGGTCGCGCTCCGGTATTTCACGGTGTACGGGCCGCGGCAGCGCCCCGACATGGGGTTTCACCGGTTCATCCGCGCCGCGCTGACCGGGCAGCCCATCAGCCTGTACGGCGACGGGGACCAGACGCGCGACTTCACCTTTGTGACCGACGCCGTGGCGGGGACCATCGCCGCTGGCGACCGAGGGCGCCCGGGCGCCGTCTATAACATCGGCGGCGGCAGCCGGGTGTCGGTGAACCACGTCCTGGAGCTCGTGGCCCGGCTGACCGGGCGCACCCTCGACATCCGGCGGGAAGGGGTGCAAATGGGCGATATGCGCGATACTTTCGCCGACACCACGCGCGCCCGGCAGGACCTCGGGTTCGTCCCCGCCCAGACGCTCGAGGCCGGTCTCGGCGCCGAGTGCGCCTGGCTGACCGCTCTCCTCGCGAAGAAAGGATAGTGACCGCGTTGCCTTCACGACTTCGCCGCGTGCTCGCCCTGGGCGCGGCGGCGTGCCTCATGGCGGCTATCGCCGGGTGCGCCTCCAACCCGCCGCTGCCCGCCACCGGTTCGGTGGACGCCGACAAGTTCCTCCACGACCGCGGCATGGAGTCCCTGCAGCGGAAGAAGTGGCTGCACGCTCGCGAATACTTTCGCCGGCTCGTCGACACCTACCCGCGCAGCCCCTACCGCTCCGCTGCCAAGATCGGCATCGGCGATTCGTACCTCGGCGAGGGCCGCGCCGACTCGCTCGTGCTCGCCGCTGGCGAGTTCCGGGAGTTCCTGACGCTCTCCC
>JANOGJ010000562.1:0-2158 GCA_031405995.1 Acidobacteriota bacterium | reverse complement strand
GCGCTGCTCGGCGATGTGCTGGACATCTTCGTGGTCTGGGCGTGGTGGCCGATCGTCCTGATCGCGCTGGGGCTGGTGACCATCTCGAGGGCGTTCGGGTCGTCGAAGCGGCTGGCGACGATGATGCCCGGTGTGCCTTCGGGAGCGGACTCGGTGCTCTCTGAGTTTGCGTTCTGGTCCGGGGTTCAGCGGAAGGTGACGTCGCCGGCGTTCCGGCAGGCGGACCTGACCGCGATCATGGGCGGCATCGAGATCGATCTGCGTCAGGCTGGGACCGCCGGCGGCGAGTGCGTGATCGACGTGTTCGCGATGTGGGGCGGCATCGAGATTCGGGTGCCCCCGGATTGGGCCGTGTCCAACCAAATCGTGCCGATCATGGGCGGCGCCGAGGACAAGAGCACCGGCACCCAGGCATCAACGAACCGCCTGATCCTGCGCGGCGTCGCGATCATGGGCGGGGTTGAGATCAAGACTTAACCGCCCCGCATGCATCCGATTCTCGGCGATCCCCTCAGGCTGCGCCTCCTCCTGCTCGGGTGGGGCCTCGTGGGGGCCCTGCTCGGTGTTGTCGTGCGCCCGCTCTTCGGGGTGGCGTGGCGGGAGGCGCTGCTGTTCGGCTTGCCCATTGGTCTCGCGGCCGCGCCGGTGTCGCTTTCGGCCTGGTACTTGTGCCGCGCGATGCCGCTGGAGCGCACGAGCCCCGTGCGCGTGGCGATCACGGCCGTCGCCGCCGCGGCGGTCACCGCGTCGCTCTGGGCCGGACTCGGCCGGTTCTGGTGGTTGTTTCTGGGCCGGCTCGGGTTGGACGTCACGACCGATCAGATGGGGGGCCTCTTCGCGCTGCTTGGCGGGCTCGGCGCGTTCGGGTACCTCCTGACGGTCACCGTGCACTATGTGCTGCAGGCCTCCGAGGCCTCGACCGTGGCATCGCGGCGCACGCTCGAAGCGCAGGTGGCGCAGCGCGACGCCGAGCTGCGCGCGCTGCGGGCCCAGCTCAACCCGCACTTCCTGTTCAACAGCTTGAACTCGATCGCGGGCCTGGTGACAGCCGACCCGGAAAAGGCGCGGCGCATGTGCCAGTTGCTTGGCGATTTCCTCCGTGACAGTCTGACGCTGGGCGGCGCCGTCCGCGTGCCGCTCGGGAGGGAAGTCGCGCTGGCCGAGCAGTACCTCAGCATCGAGCAAGTCCGGTTCGGATCGCGGCTGACCGTCCGCGCGGCGATGGGACCTGCCGCGGCCGAAGTGGCCGTGCCGCCGCTCATCCTGCAGCCGCTCGTCGAGAACGCCGTGCGGCACGGCATCGCGACGCGCCTGGACGGCGGGGTCATCGAAATCGACGCCGTCGTGACCGGCGAGCGCGCGGTGATCGTCGTCACCAACCCGCGCGACCCCGACGGCAGCCGGCGGGGAACCGGGCTCGGCCTGGACAACGTCCGGCGCCGGCTGGCCGCGTCGTTCGGCGATCGCGCCGTGCTGGCGATCGAGGCGGCGCCCGAGCGGTACAAGGTCTCGCTGACCGTACCCGTGGAGCCGGAGCCGCCGCCTGGTCCGAAGAAGGAGGCCGCCGGATGAACGCGCCTGCGGAAGTGCTGCGGGTCGTCATCGTCGACGACGAGGAACCGGCGCGGTTGGCGCTGAGGCACGCGCTGGCCGTGGTCGGGGGCGTCGAGGTGCTGGCCGAGTGCGCCAACGGGATCGAGGCGGTGCGCGTGGTGGGCGAGTGCAAGCCCGACCTCTTGCTGCTGGACGTGCAGATGCCGAAGATCGATGGCTTCGAGGTGCTGGAGCTGGTTGGCAACGACGTGCCGGTCGTGTTCGTGACGGCGTATGACGAGTTCGCGCTGCGCGCGTTCGAGGTGCACGCGGTGGACTACCTGCTGAAGCCGTTCACGGACGAGCGGCTGGCCGCGGCGATCGCGCGCGTGCGTGAGCGCCGGCAGGCGCCCCGGCCGGCGGTCGGGGCGCTGCGGGCCAGCGCGCGGCCGCCCGACACGCCCCTCGAGCGCGTCGTCATTCGCGACGGCGCCGAGGTGCACGTCCTGCCGGTCGGCAAGATCGACTACGTCGAGGCGCAGGACGACTACATCGGGTTTCGATCCGGCGGCCGGCTGTACCTCAAGGAGCAGACGCTCGGGGACCTCGAGCTGGCGCTCGACCC